>CAYRSH010000011.1:16326-36650 GCA_964426895.1 uncultured bacterium | reverse complement strand
CCCCTCCTTTGTTTTCAGGATAAAGCCTTACCCTCATAATCCCCCTTCCAAGCGTTTCATCGCCACCGAGTTGAAGAATGGGATGTTTTTCAATCAAGTCGCGTAGTTTATCAAAAACATTATTATAATCCTCAATCTCGTTGTTTTTCTTTCTCGGATCGCTTACAAACAAAAGCGAATAAAACACGCTTTCCGATGGTATAAGTTCCTCGGTGAATAATGCCCCACCCTTAACCGTTCCCGTTAATTGGTCTATCCTTATCCTCGTCCTTATCTCAACGGCATATCTAACGAAGTCCTTAAAAACATTATCGGAAACTATTGCCAAACGCTTTTCAAGGCTGTTAATTAGATCATTTTGGGGTAGAATTCCTTGCAGGATTTCGGCCAACTTTTTAACTCCATCGTTTTCATTAGCATCAAAAACAAACTCTTCAAGGACAACCTTGTTTTGGCCTTCAATTTTAAGCATTGAATCTTGCGGAACTAAAACATTTTCATCGTCAAGGTTTTCAATTCTTGGTATAAGTTCATTCAAGGTTTTACCTACTTCCCCCAACACTTTCAAGTCCTCCTTAAACCTTTTCAATACAAACGGGCAGGTTATCCAAGCGAAAACACCCCTAACTGAACGGACGGGATAAAGCAATATCTTGGCATCGGTTATACTTATGCAACTTGCAAAATCGGAAGAATTTTCCTCGGGGCCGAATATGATTTCTAAGGTATGGTTATCCCACTTTCTATAAGCCAAATCCCTTAGAACACCCTTTATTCCGCTTGACCACAGAACGGGGAAGTTTGTATGTCTCTCCCTTTGAACGGGCAAATCCACATAGGAAACGCTTTGCCCTGCACCCATATGCACGGGCGTTTCCGCATAAAATGTTAGCAATGCACCCTTCTTATACATATCTAACCTCCTTTTACAACCAAAACCAAGTTTGTCCCTATAAATTCTTGATCTCCCGCCATATCCTTAACTTTGTACTCGTTCCCATCCTCTACCAAAAAACCCAGTGTTTCTATTGAATAATCTTCATCACACTTGGCCCAAATAACCGCCCCGGGTGGTAAGGCCTTAACGGTTTTCCTCTCCTTGTTCTTTGAATTAATGCCGAGAATACTATACCCATCAACGCACATAGAAATTACCTCAAAACCGCCAATCTTTGGAACGAAGTTATCCCCTTCAAAAACCCCATAATTTAAAAACAAAAACACGACTATGTCGCCCCTTTTTAAAGACAGTTTTTCGTCTAATCCGAGCCTTCCAAGAAGGAATTTTCGGAAATCATCCTCTATGGCTTCATATTTCACACTTCTCATTTCTCCACCGAGTTTTAAAACCTTGGGAAAGCCATTTAATAAAACTTTTTCGTCATCCTTATCCTTAAAATCCACCCAGAAAACAAAGGAATAATCATTTTTCAACTCCAAATACTTTATTCTATACAGCGCATCCTCCTCTCCCCCTATGGAATTCAATTCTTTGTTTATCTTTATACCAACCCTGCTGTCGTATTTAAATATATCCGTATACCCTACAATATCCGAGGTATCCAGAGTATTAAACGTGCTTTTTAAAAGCCTTAAAAACCCCTTTAAGCCTTCAAGCGTGATAAATCCCCGAAAACCCTCAATTTCCTCAGAACCTTTATAAACGGGAAGCATCTTAATGTCCGGCTTATTCGTGTTTTCGTATTTAAAAAGTTTAAGATTGCCATCATCTTGGGGTTTTAATATAAACTGTTTATCGCCAAGGCCTTTTTTCCTCTCACCGTAAATGTTGCAAGGCTTGGGTAATAAGAGTTCCCCCTCCTTTTCCAAAAAAGGGCCATAAACGGCGTTTAAAATGTTTGAAACATTTTTATTTTTGTGGGTGTATATCTTTGAACATACCGCACCCGCAAATGTTGTGGGATGGGGTGGGAATATACTTTCGGCCACATCACCAATGTTAAAAGGCTTCCCAGAACCAAAAAACAAAACATCAAAGGGTTTTATTGTTAGTTTTATCATACTATGGAATCCAATATACTAAGGGCAATTACCTCTATAAGCGGTTCTTTGTTATTTTTGTAAAAGTATTCTTTAAAAGCCCTATCAACCAATTCTGGTGGTATAGTGTCGGATATACCTATAAACCAAAGAAAGTGAAAACCGTATTTAAGCCTTAGGTAATACCATTCTTCAATTATCCAACGAGGTGGATACCTTCTTATCAAATAACGATGATATGGAAGATGATATGGAATTGGCACATGGTTATACCTCCACAAATCCAAAAAGTGCGGAATGGCATATTCGGGATATTTTAGCCAATAGACATAACCGGCATATTCCCCGGGTCCCCTTTTAAGAAAATCCGAAAGTTTAGAAATTTCAGATTTATTATACATATGGTAATAAGCGGTGGCTTCACATAAACTTTCCTCAATTATCCTATAATAATCGGGAAAACTACCCGAACGCCATTTGTGTTTTGGATTATCAAGGTATGCATGAGTTAATTCGTGAATTAGAACGAATTTAAAAACGCTTTCGGGATTTTGATATTTCCAAATCCTTTCGGGGCATAGGTAAATTTTGCGATTTGTATAACAGCCTGAATTTACAAGTTTGCATCTTAATTTTGAAAACTTACTACTTATCTTTTCTTCAAGCCTTTCAAAATCTCCCTCTTTGGTTTCCTCAAAAATCTCCTCCAAAATCCTATGTATCATTTCCGGTTCGCATATCCGATCCCTCGGCGGGCAAACCTGATCCATCGTGCTTTCATTTACGGTTATAACATCCGTAATTTTGTGCCAAGCCTTTATAAGATATGTTAGACTACTAACAACATCGTTATACAAATTCATAGGGACATTTATGCTGCTATCTTTATTCCATATGGCCGGCATAGGATGGCAATTATACAACGGGATTTGTTGTGTGTGGGGAAGGTTAAAATCCAAGGTCTTAACGAATATTATACGGGAATATGCAATTATTTGTTTATTTATCCGTTAAAAACCTTATTTTGCGGGTTTAAAGCCGGTTATTTTAAACAATACAAACTTACCCAATACGGAAGAAAAGAGGTCGGATAAAACCGCCTGAGTGTTTTGTATTAACTGTTTGTTCCAAACATCTATTTCTTCCTTCGCTTTCCTTCTCGCATAAACCATCATGCTATCAAAAACGGGTGAAGCCTCAAAGGACCTCATAGGTGTTCCAAAAATCCCCAATTCTTCCGAAACAACCCACCACTTCTGTATGCTAACATCTATTTTCGGTTCTGGCATAACCATATCCACCGTTATAGTGTCCCCCCTATGCCCGAGTTTGATATCCTCCTTCTTTATCTTTGAAATATCAAAGCCCAACTTGTATAGGACAACATAGTTTATGTTCGTTTTCCTACCACCTATTTTTATAGGTCCGGGTATTAAAGGGCTAACGGTATCCTGATAAACATACTCCCTTTGAACCTCCAATGTTATCAGATCCGCTACGCTTCTCATTGACCTCAAAATCCCATCTGGGGTAATAACAAAGGTATAATGCTTATCCCTGAACAGTGCGGAAATCCCTGCCCTGTTTATATATAGAACACCTATTACCGTCCATATCAAACCCCATATAACCATAAACCAACAAACCCTTTTCCAAAAACCCTTAAACATAAGCGGATATTGTAAGGTTAATCCCTTTGCCGCCTTAAAATTCCGAGTTGAAAATCGTTATAGCCCTTGGCGGGAATGCCCTGAGAAAAAAGGGTGAGGGTTTTGATTTTGATACGCATTACGAAAACGCCTATTTAACCTTTTCAAATTTGGCGGATGCTGGGATATTCTCGGATGAGTTTAAGGTTTGTATAACGCATGGAAATGGGCCACAGGTTGGTATGGAGTTTATGAAGAACTTTTGGAGTAAGGATAAATTTCCGATATTTCCCCTTGATTCGCTAACGGCATCCACGCAGGGATGGATAGGTTATATATTTGAAAGGGCTTTGAGGAAGGTTTTTAAAGAGAGGGGAATAAAAAGGGAAGTTATTGCTATCATTACGCTTGTTGAGGTTGATAAAAACGACCCATCCTTGAAGAACCCCACAAAGCCAATAGGTGAATTCCTAAGCGAAAAAGAGGCAAAGGAGTTATCAATATTAACGGGTTTGCCCGTGAAGATGGATTCAAACAGGGGTTGGAGGTTTGTCGTCGGTTCTCCTTATCCAAAGAGAGTTTTAAACGCCAAGATAATCAACACGCTTGTAGAAATGGGAATTGTGGTTATAGCGGTGGGTGGGGGTGGTATCCCGGTTGATAAGGATTTAAACGGTGTTCCCGCTGTGATTGATAAAGATTTGGCATCCTCGCTTTTGGCGAAGGAAATCAATGCAAACGAGTTTATAATTCTGACCGAGGTTCCGGAAGTTTATATAAACTTTGGGAAGCCAAACCAAAAGTCTTTAAAAAGCGTTGGAATTTCCGATTTGGAAAGGTTTTTAAAGGAGGGGCATTTTGCACCGGGAAGTATGGAGCCCAAAATAAGGGCTGTTATAGAATTCGTAAAAAACGGGAACGGAAAAGCCCTTATTACATCCCCAGAACACTTAAAGGAAGCTTTAAAAGGCGAAAGGGGTACTTGGGTTTTACATTAAAACCTCTTCCGGAACAAAGAGAAACCTCTTCATAACCTCACGGGAAAGGCTTTTTAAGGTATCCGTCGGCAAAACAGAAGATAATTCCCTTAAACTACCTTCAACCTCCACCTTTATACTCTCCTCAGCATCCGGGTCATAGGGGGTATATGCCACATCCTTAGGGGTTCTCTCAACGATGTAATAATGGGGGTCAAAACCCAACCTTTTACACCTGTCTTCCAACTCTTTGTACCTTTCCAAAAAATCCCCTTTTATCTCCACAGCCTTAAACCTCACCCGGTTTATAATCCTCTTTGATAGGTCTGAAAGAACCTTATCCTTTTCCCTCTGCCATTCGGAAATCGTGTAAAATATTAGGGGATCGTCTATGTATAAAAGGTGTTCAGCCGCCTCATAAGGATCCTTTGCGTTTATACAACCTCTAAGGGGTTCTGGGATAAAAATGTTTTCTCCGTCCGATAATATATCCTTAACCCTCTTGAAAAGGGAAAACAGTATAGCCTGAAAACCTATATTTGTCTTGTGGTAATAAACGGACCAATACATCAGATACCTCGCTATAATATAACTTTCCGCCGCAAAAATCCCCTTCAAAGTTATCACAAACTCCCTTCCCCTCGGTGTTTTAAAGAGTTTTGAAGATTGGATTAACCTTTCAACATCTATTAAGCCGTAATCAACACCGCAATAATAGGCATCCCTACGCAAATAATCAAGCCTATCCACATCCATCTGCCCCTCTATTAGTTGATATTTAAAAGGCTCACAATCCCTTTGGAATATATCCAAAATCCCCTTAACCAAACCTTCTCCAAGGATCTCCTTAAACTTTGTTTCTATTATTGCGATTCCGATTTCCTCGTGTCTAAAAGGTAGAAGCGTGAATTCAAGGGCGTGGGATAAGGAGGTGTGCCCTATATCGTGTAGCAAAGCGGCAAACCTTATGGTATCCCAATCATCCTTGGTTATAACTTCACCCATTTCCTTGAACTTCCTTAAAAACTTCACGCTTAAATGATACACCCCTAACATATGCGAAAACCTCGTATGTGTAGCACCGGGATATACATAATCCGCCAAACCCAAATGCTTAATCCTCCTCATCCTTTGAAAATACGGGTGTGAAATAACCTTTAAGGCTAAATCATCTAACTCTATAAAATCCGAATATATCGGATCCCTTATGTATTTCATTTTTCCTCAACTTTTTCGGGCATCATAAGGTATATTTCAACCCTCCTATCCTTTGACAAACCCTTACCCGTTGGGTCAAAAAGGCTATAAGTTTCCACCATTATACGCTCCTGTCTTATCCCAAACTTGGCCAATAGATACTCCTTAACGGCGGATGCCCTCTTTTCACTCAACAACTGGTTATAAAATGCCCCGCCCCTCCTATCCGTATGCGCCCTTATAAGGGCCTTTGCATAGGGTTCCTTTAAAAGGATTTCCCCAATACTATCCAATAGCGGTTTATATTTCGGTTTTAATGTGGCCCTATCAACATCAAAATATACAACACCGGCGAGTTCCAAAAGGTTGGAAACCTTCTTCCACATTTTAACCTTTATAACGGCATCGGTTTGTAAAGCGACACCTATATCAACGGGCTGATAGTTTTCCTCGCTTTTACTCAAAGTTATGAGGTAATTTGAGGGTGGCAATGTGCTATCCCTATACATACCCTCATCATCCGTTTTACCCTCCTTATCAACCCTTCCCCTTATTAAAACCTTTACCCCGGAAAGGGGTTTGCCCGTAAGGGAATCCACAACGAGTATTGTTAAAAGCGGCTTACCTATACCCATTTCTGGAATGCTTACACTCGCTTCCGCCTTAGCCTCTCCTCCCTTACCAAACCCACTCACCCTAACCAAAAGTTCCTTATTCTCCTGAAACTCCTTAAACTTTATCGGTGAAAATGTTATAGAAGCAAATACTTCGGAGTTCCATTCCCAATGGTCGGGATTTTTCGGGTTTAGGAAAAACCTCGTTGGTTTGTACAGATATGATATGTTTGTTCCTACGAGTAAAACTATCCCACCGTCGTAAAAACTATATCTCATAAATGGTGAAAATGTTATATATCTCAAATCAAAAATCGGGCCAAAATACTTTAACTCAAACCCCGCATCAAGGTTTGCCTCTCCAACAAACAAACCCAAACCCAGAAGAAGATTTGAAAATTCAAAAGATGATTTGTTAAAATTATATCCGAATTGGGAACCCACATTTAATAATGTCCTCATTTTTGGTTTTGTTTGAAAATCCTTTCCAAATGAACCCCCTACGAATGCCCCGAATACACCCTCCCTTATGCTTATACTATCAACAAAATCCGCGTACTCCGTGGGTACAGCCGGTACGGTTAAATGTGTGATTTCGCTCTCGCCCAAAGGTAGTAAAACTTTTGCCAAAGCGGACAACCCCCAGTCTTTTCTATCAACAAATTGATACTTCAATCCAAAGTCTATGCTCCTAACACCCCCGTACCACTTGGCCGGCCTATAAGCGGTATCGGGAAACCAGTTCATTACCGGCAGGTTAAAGAATGTTTCCAACCTATTAACAAAAACCGTGTTCATGGAAAACCAACCGAATAAAAACCTGTGTATCCCATAAGGGGAGTGCCACTTATCAATTATATCAGCATATATAGTGGTTTCCAAGTAATTACCCATTGCCGATACGGATATCCTCTCCGGAGAAGTCTTCCAGTCAAAAAGGTTATAATACCCAGAAGAACCAAATGAATTAAGGCTTAAATAATTAACCAACATCCCCATCATAACGAGTATTTTAAAGAGGCAAACTATCCAATGTCAAGTGGGTAATGCAACTTCCACAAGGGCATAACACTGTACGGCGTTATCAAAAAATGTATTCCCGCTTTTGGCCTTTAACGATATATCTTCGGCACTAAAAAGGGTTTTTAAGGAGTTGATGATTTTATCCTTATAAGGCGCCAACTTGGGCTTTGAAAGGATTACGGTTATATCCAAAAATTTTATTGAAATACCCCTTCCTTTTAACAACTCCACGGTTTTCCTTGCAAAAACTTCGCTTCTTACACCTTCCCATTTTGGATCGTCATCCGGAAAAACCGTACCTATGTCCCCATATCCAAGACCCGAAAGTAAAGCATCAACAACCGCGTGAATAATGACATCACCGTCGGAATGCCCTACGGCTCCAAAATCTTCCGAGATTTTAACGCCACCTAGGTATAAAGGCCTACCCACTTCAAGCCTATGAATATCATAACCGAAAAATATCCTCTTTTCCATCCTCAACCTTTCAAAAACCCTTAAATCTTCTGGATATGTTATTTTGAAATTCCACCTATCACCTTCAACAAAAACGGGTTTTATACCCAAAACCCCACTTATCAGGCTACCCTCATCGGGATATATTCCCTTAGCATTTTCATAAGCCTTTAAAAACAAATCCCTTTTTACCTTTTGGGGTGTTTGAACCAAATATACGAGGTCTCTATTTATGTAATCCCCATTGTATATAATAACGCTATCCGGGGGTTTTATAACCGGGACTACGCAATCCCCTTGTGTTTCAATAACCCTTTTCACAACTTCCGGGGAAATGTTTGCCCTTGCACCATCGTGTATTAAAACATAATCACCCGTTGAGTTTAAAACCCCGTTATAAACGGAATGCATCCTCTCATCACCACCCTCAACCATCTTAACGCCTAAGTTTTTCCACTTTTCAACATCTTCCCTTGGAACAACCAATACAATGTCTTCAACCCCTAAACTTTTAAAAACTTCAATTGAAAAGGAGATTAAAGGCTTGTTCCCAATCTTATAAAACTGCTTTTTAAAACCGATCCTCTTCCCCCTACCACCCGCAACTATAACCGCACCTACCATTCCACCTGAGAGAACAGATGCCTTATACCCTGCCTGTAAAAATCCTCAATGGCCCTTTTTAAGGCCTCATCTTCGCTTTCCCTATCGGGGAACCACAAAGAATTGCCCGTAATATTCGCATCGCTTACAAATTTCTCTCCACTGGATAGGTCAATAAACTCTATTTTACCAATTAGGGAAAGCCTGTATGATATAACCTTTCCGGAATTGTCATACTGTTCTGGGGTTTTCACATAAGTGTTAAATACGGTTTTTATCATCAGTTTGGCGCTTGTACTATCCGTGGGTTTCAACCTCCCATCAGACCTTATAGAGTTCAAACCGTAGTTTAAAGACAAATCCTGAACCAAAGGATAATTTGTTTTATTTTCGGGTATAGAAAAATATACCCTATTATACCCCTTGGGTAGGTTTACGCCAAATGTGTATATACAATTAATAACCCATAGAGCGCAGAAGAGTAAGGAATTCCTTAGTGTCTTTAAGGGCAGTCTCAAAATCCACATCGTATTCCGCCACGAGGTCGCTCGCTATCTGTTCTGCGTTCCTACCCTCTTTATAGCCCTTATATATCCTTGCGGCCGTCTCGTTCATTATTAGGTTTTCCGCCTTAAGTCTTTGGGCACTTAAAAGGCTCCCTATTCCAAGGGTTAAAGCCCCCAAGCCTATAAGTTTTAAAAATTCCCTTCTCGTCATGATGTGGGTATTATAAAGGTGAAAATCTGTTTGGTGGGGAATACCTTACCCCCTTAGAATAAACGCCCTATGATATCCGAACCTTATAAGGGCAAGATAGTTTCAAATTTAAAGGTTTTGGATTATTCCGAAAGGCTAAACATAGCGGAGAATTACGGTTGGAATGTCCACAAAATCCCAGCCGGTTATCTTCTCGTGGATTTCTACGACCATACGCATAACTCCCTATCCGAGGAGCAGTTTGCGGGATTATTCTTAGGGGATGAAGCGTATGCGGGAAGCGAAAACTTTTTAAACATTCAAAGGAAGGTTGAGGAGGTTTTTGGAAAGGATTGGGTTGTACCAGCCCACAACCTGAGGGGGGCGGAACACCTCCTGTTTAAATCCTATTTACAGGAGCAAAAATTTGCCGCAAATCACCCGACGGATACATTAAGGGTTTTGGCAAAATACTTTAAATCGGAAATATATGAGTTTTCGGATATTTCGGAAATTCCCAACGATATAAAATTCGTATATATATCCGCATCACCAAAAAACATAGAAAAGTTAAAGGTTTGGTTGGGGGAGTTGAAAAAGGTGGGTAAGTTTTTAATCCTTGATGGTTCAAAACTGTTTTCACTCTTAGCTTTTATAAACATTGAAAAAAACGGCGATGTTGGGGATTTAAAGGGTGGGGTCCGGGAATTGGTTTCACCCGTGGATGTATTGCTAATTGACGCTTCGCAGGATCTCTTTTCTCATGTTGGCGCATTGGTTATTACGGGTGATGAGGAGGTTTATCGCAAGTTCCAAAGTTGGGTGGTTTCCTTTGAGGGTTTGCACACATACGGGGGTCTCGCTGGTAGGGATATGGAGGTGATTTATAGGGGGCTTGATGAGGCATTAAGGGGTGATTATCACCTTTGGAGGTATAAGGAAATTGAGAGGTTTTATAAAAGGGTTAGGGAAATGGGTTATGAGGTTTCGCCAAAGTTCTCACCTATGGGTTTCCATATAAAGGTTGAAAAACCATACTCTTTTAATTTAGCCCTTTACCTTTCCGGGCAGGTTAGGGGTTTTGCCAAGAAAAACACCCTTTGTCTTCATATACCCAAAAGGACATATTTAAGGGAGCATTACGAATATTTTGCCGATGTTTTGAAATACTTAAAGGATAAACCCCTGCCAAACTTATCTCCCGACTTTGAAACGGATTTCAAAGAGGATGAAGTTTTAACATTTACCCCTTCAAAACCCCTTTACAGATATGAGGTTGTGCCTTTTAACGCATACCCTTACAGGTTTAAATCCGTTGAACTCCTTATACACAGGAGTAGGGAGTATAGGGAAAGGGCAATGGAGGAGGCGGGTTATAACACCTTTCTTTTGAGAAGCGGGGATGTTTATATAGACTTACTCACGGATTCGGGTACGGCGGCCATGAGCGATGAGCAGTGGGCAGATGCCTTGTATTACGAATGGAAGGACCCTTATGAGTATTTAAGGCAGGCGGTTTATGAGGTTTTCGGGTTTAATTACTTTATACCCACACATCAGGGTAGGCAGGCGGAGCACTTCATATCGCAGGCCTTAATAAAACCGGGGCAGTATGTCATAAACAACATGTATTTTACGACCACGAGGTTCCATCAGGAATATGCCGGCGGAATATTTGTAGATCTCATAATACCCGAGGCCCACGACCCAACATCCGAGCACCCGTTTAAAGGAAACCTTGATGTTGATGCGGTTTATAAATTTATTAGGGAAAAGGGGCCGGAAAATGTGGCGTATATATGCGTTGAAACGAATGTCAATATGGCGGGTGGCCAACCGGTATCCCTTGAAAATGTCAAGAAAATAAGGGAAATAGCCGATGAGTTTGGAGTTCCCGTAGTTTTTGATGCAACGAGGATTGCAGAAAACGCATACTTTATAAAAATAAGGGAAAAGGGTTATGAAAATTGGAGTATAAAGGACATAATAAGGGAACTGCTTTCTTATGCGGATGCGGCGAGTATATCCGCTAAAAAGGACCCGTTAACCAACATAAGCGGATTACTCCTTATAAGGGATCCCGAGGTTTATAACAGGGTTTATGAGTTTGCAACCGCTTTTGACGGTTCCCCTTATGACGGGGGTTTGGCCGATAGGGATTTGGCCATATTGGCAAAGGGCCTTTACGAGATGACGGATTACGAGTATATAAGGAGTAGGGTTCAACAGGTGCAATATTTGGGGGAGAAATTGCATTCCCTTGGAATACCGGTTGTTAGGCCAATTGGTGGGCATGCGGTTTATTTGGATGCCAAGAGGTTCTTACCCCATATACCGCAGGACGAATATCCCGCCCAAGTTTTGGCAGCGGAGATTTATATAGAAGGTGGGGTTAGGGTTATGGAGAGGGGAACGGTTTCGGCAGGAAGGGACCCAAAAACCGGAGAGAACAGGAAACCAGAACTTGAACTCGTTAGGATCACAATACCGAGGAGGGTGTATACAACGGATCACATGGACCAAGTGGTTGAAACCGTATTGGGTGTTTGGAACAGGAGGGAAAGTATAAGGGGTTTGGAATTCGTTTATGAGGCACCGTTTTTGAGGTTCTTCACATCAAGGTTTAGAAGGAAGGGATAGGCAATTCCAATTTTATCCAATCCCCCGAACCTATTAAGTTTTCCCAAATAGTTTTATCAACGGGTTCTTTTAATAAAATCCTCCTCAAAACCTCAATGGCCAATTGGTGTGATATCACAAAAACGACCTTATACCCGTTTATTTCCGAAAACCATAAAATATCCTTTACAGCCTTTTCAAGCCTTTCAGCCATATCAAGAATGCTTTCACCGCCAGGTGGCGCCACATCAACCGTTCCCCAAAGTTCCGGAAATTCCTCCCTTATACCTTCGTAAAGTTTCCCCTCCAATTCCCCCATGTTCCTCTCCCTTAATCTCCAATCAAGTAAAATGGGCGTATTTGGGTGTAGTTGCCTTATAAGGTTTGCGGATATTATAGCCCTTTTTAAGTCGGATGAGAATATTACATCGGGATTATCCGGTATTTTCCTAACCTTTTCCAAGAATATTTTCTTGGCCTCCTCATAAGGTTCTATATCCGCCCACCCTTGTATTCTCCTCTCATCGTTCCAAACCGTTCTCGCATGCCTTATCAGGTAGATTTTCATAATGTATCGTCCAGCCAAGGGAATTTGTTTTTGTAAAACCTAACAAAGCGGGGGTATAGTATCCCTCCGAGGATGTCCTTTATAAACTGCTTAATTTCTTCATGGGAAACCTTTCCCGAGTATATCTCGTCTATAAACTCCGCAACCCTATAAGCACCGGGAGGCATGGCCATGGCATCGTACCCGGAAAGTCTGTAATCCATAAACTCCCAAGAAACCATATATATTGCCAAAAGTATGGCCTCAACATATTCCTTGTTTTCAACCTTTTGCAATTTCATCAACAACCCCTTCTATTCTTTTCTTATTTTCCTCGGAAGGTTCAACCAGAGGAAGCCTATAAGGTCCCATTTTAAAACCTATACGGTTTAATGCCCATTTAACGGGGATGGGATTGGGTTCAAGGAAAAGGACTTTAAACAATGGGTATAGTTTCAGGTGTATTTTGGGGTCTTTGGTTTTAACGAGTTCAACTACGAGATTGGGGAAAACATTGCTGGCAACGGAAACCACTCCGGATGCCCCTATGGACATAAAGGGTAATGTCATAGAATCGTCGCCGGATAAAACGAAAAACCCTTCCCTTGCCTTTAAAAGTATTTCCGAAACCGCATCGCAAGAACCCGAGGCCTCCTTTATACCCACTATGTTTTCAATATAAGATAGTTCCGCAACGGTTGAAGGGGATATGGAAATACCAGTTCTTGAAGGCACATTGTATAAAACTATTGGAATCCCAACCTTAGAAACCTCTTTAAAAAACTCGTAAAGCCCCTTTTGTGAGGTTTTAAGGTAATAGGGGACAACCACAAGGGCGTAATCATATCCGAGATTATAAACCCTTTCCGTCCACTTTAAAACCTTTTTTAAGTTGTTTGTCCCAGTCCCCGCTATAAGTTTTAAACCCTTTGGCGAGTTTTCCTTCAAAACCCTAAAAACCTCATCTTTCTCGTTATCATCCAACGATGGCGCTTCACCCGTTGTACCCAAGACAACTACCCCATCTACACCGTTTTTATGCTGAAACTCCACGAGTTTAATATACTCGTCAAAGTTTATACTCCCGTCCTCTTTATAAGGTGTTGGCAAAGCCGTCCAAACCATAAACGGGAATTCTAACGGGGATTTATAAGAATTTTAACGCACCAACCAAAGGTTGGCAATCCTTGAAAAATTTACAACCTTGTTTTCCAAACTTTCGGGGTACTCCAAAATAAGGGGATCGTTTCTCCCCCTAAGAACAATTATAAGACTTACGGGGAACCTTTTGAAATCCATATCCTATTATTAACCCCATTCCGATTATGCCTATAATAAATCCCCAAAATCTATTATATGGTTGTTTAAATAGCGCTACGCCAAACCTTACTTCCTTTATAATACCCACCTATGAAACTCCTTTATGAAGGCAAATCAAAAAAGGTTTATGAAATCAGCGATAATGAGGTTTTTGTGGAGTTTAAGGATGAGGTTACGGCTTTTAACGCGCAGGTAAAGGCGGAGTTCAAGGGTAAGGGGTATTACACTTTTAAAATATCTTCCCTACTCTTTGAACTCCTGAAAAGTAAGGGGATACCAACGCATTACATAGAGCCGGATACGAACGGGTTTAAGGCATATAAGGTTAAAATCCTCCCGGTTGAGGTGGTTCTAAGGAATAGGGCTGCGGGTAGTATCGTTAAAAGGCTTGGTATTCCCGAAAATACGGAGTTTAGACCCCCTCTAATTGAATTTTTCTATAAGTCCGACGAGTTGGGAGACCCATTGGTTTGTAAGGAACACATACTTAGGTTCGGTTGGATGGGTGAGGAGGAGTTAAAGGAGGTTGAGACCTTAGCCTTTGAGATTACGAAAATCTTAACGGACTTTTTCGCCGAGAAAAACCTCCTACTCGTTGATATAAAATACGAGTTTGGGATTACAAACGATAACCGTATAGTCCTCGCGGATGAAATCAGTCCGGATACTTTCAGGGTTTGGACGGTAAAGGGTGAAAGCCTTGACAAGGATGTTTTCAGGAAAGAGGGCAAGAATGTGGTTGAGGTTTATAAAAAACTTTATGAAACATTGGTGGGGTAATGGCCATGGAAAAGCCTTTGGTTTCAATAGTAATGGGTAGCGCGTCGGATAAGGATAAGATGGCGGGTGCTGCGGAGGTTTTAAAGGAATTCGGCGTTCCCTTTGAGGTTAAGGTTATATCCGCCCATAGGAGTCCCGATGTCGCCTATGAATACGCAAAAAGTGCAAGGGAAAGGGGTATAGAGGTTATAATCGCGGGTGCTGGGGGTGCCGCCCATTTGCCGGGGGTTTTGGCCGCAATAACCACATTGCCGGTTATAGGGGTACCCATAAACGCATCACCTTTAAACGGCGTTGATTCCCTGTACTCAATAGTTCAAATGCCACCCGGAATACCCGTTGCAACCGTTGGGATAGATTCTTCAAGGAATGCGGGGCTTTTGGCGGTTAGAATACTATCCATAAAATACCCGGAATACGCCGAAAAATTGCAGAAATATGCCGAAAAATTAAGGGAAAAGGTTTTAAACAGCAAGGTGGAGTATTAAAGAGCGCTTAGGACTTTTTTTAATCCCATCGTTTATAACATTTGTTTTTTATAGTAAAAGTTTGGGTTTTTCCTTTGTTTGGGATGATTTGGCGAATTTTAACACGCTTTCGCATATGGTTTTATCCGATGTTATTAAGCCATCACCCAGAATAATATCTTTGAGTTCCCTCTTTTCCTCAAATTGGAGGCCATTAACAAACGGTTTATTTGTTTTTTTCAGCAACTTCACCCCATCCTTTGCCCACTTTGTAAATATCTTATTCTTCTCCCTTAGCGTCGGGGTTGTATCCCTTCTGATATTTGAATTAACGAAAAATACGGCATCTTCTTTAATCTTTTCCCTCGTGTTTTCCCTACACCCCGCAAGTGTTGAGAGTGCGGTATGGCCTTCATCCTTTTCCCTATACATCCTCCCCTCCTTGTTATCCGTATATCTCGCTTTGAAGAATAGAAACACCATATCCGCAATTTTCTACTCGTTTGCCCTACTCTTTAAGGAAAGCGCTTTGGCAGTTTTTCCGGTACTATTCCTTATAACGGGGAGAAAAGGAAAGGTTGCATTTACCACGATAACCGTTTTATATCTCATTTTAAGGCAATTTGCCGTAGGTGTTATACCATATGAACAAAAGCCGCATTACGACATAAACACATTAAGGGATATGCTTCTGGGTTTGGGTTTTTATGTTAAAAGCGCTTTTTTCCCATACCCTTTTAGGGTTTATACCCCAGATGTTCCAAAGGATTTTTGGGTAATATTATTCTTGATAATCGGCATAACTTCTGGGTTGTTTCTCTTTTTAAGGTTTAAAGGAACGAGGGCTTGGGTTATCCTTTTCTTTTCAAACCTTTTATTGCACCTTTTGGTTGTGGGTTTTGAAAGGGCGCCTTCCGTACTGTCGTATAGGTATATGGCTTTGAGTTTGGCCGCATTTGTGATAATTTTGGCCTTGATGTTTAAGGAAAGGGGACAGATTGCCTTTTTACCCGTTCTCGGAATATTCTCGGTGCTTTCTTTTAATGTTATGGATACTTGGAGGGATAATCTCAACTTTTGGAAAAGGGCGTATGATAACAATCCGGATGACCCAACGGTTTTATTAAACTACGGTTCAACCCTGCTTTCAAGGGGTGATACCCTCGGCTTAAACCTAATGTGGAAGATAGTAAAGGGGAATTACAAAAAAGAGGATAAGTTTGATGCCGGTGTGAATATAATGGCTTATTACTTTAACAACAAGGATTTTGAAAGATGCCTTGAATTTTCCAACAAAATAAGGCCTTTGGGTGAAAACGACCTATACTATTACCTAAGAACCCTGTGCGCATTAAATGTGGGGGATACGCTTATGGCAAAGGAGAGTATAAAGGAAGGCATAACAAAATACCCGCATAGGCCGGAACTCTTGGACTTGGGCAAAAAATTGGGCGTTATTTAACGGATTCGTCGATCCAGTTTAAATAATCCGGATTTCCGGCAATTATAGGTAATGCTATTATTTCGGGGATGGTGTAGGGATGGTTTTCCTTTATGGTTTTTTCAAGGGCTTCAAACTTTTTTGTGGATGTCTTTATTATTAGCAACTCCTCATCGTCCCTTTCGATGTTTCCCTTCCACCAATAGAAAGACCTCAAGCCCTTAACCACATTTACGCATGCCGCAACCTTTTCTTTAACAAGTATATCCGCCAACTCCTCCCCTTTGCCCCTTGGGACGGTGCAAAAAACGACTATATAAGGGATTTCGTTTCTTCCCATAGTTTATCCATCTCCTCCAATGTTAAATCGCTTAAACCCTTGCCCCTTTCCTTGGCGAGTTTCTCCATTAAGGAAAACCTTTCTATAAACTTTTTATTTGTGGATTTTAGGGCATCCTCGGCATAATATCCGGACTTCCTCGCAAACTGCGCCAAGGTGAATAGCAAATCCCCCAACTCCTTAAACCTATCTTCACCCTTTGAGTTCATAAACTCAGAGAATTCTTCCTCAACCTTTTTTAGGACTTCGTCCTCGTTTTCCCAATCAAAACCAACCCTCGCAACCTTCTCGCCCAAGCGGTGTGCCAAAATTAAGGCAGGCCTTCTAAAATCAATTCCGGAAAGCATACCGTCCTTTTTGGTAACCTCCCAATTCCTCAAAAGTTCCTTTATACCCCAACCCCTTTTATCTCCAAATATGTGCGGGTGTTTAAACACAAGTTTGTTTTTTGCGTTTTCAACTATCTCTTCGGTCTTTCCGATACCCTCATCTTCGGCAATAAATAGGAGCATAACAACCGTAGCCAACAAATCCCCTATCTCCTCTTTTATCCTGTCCTTATTGTCATCTTCAACAGCCTCTATGTATTCATAAACCTCTTCCAAAGCCTGATACCTCAAAGAGAAAAGGGTTTGCTGCCTATCCCAAGGGCATTCACTTCTCAAAATTTTGATTATTTCAACGAATTCGGCTAAGTTCTTTAATCCCATTCAATCACCTTCTTTATAGCCCTTTTTATTCTAAAAACATCCGGGTGATAATACACCTGTTGTGCGAAGGGATATGGGGTATCGTATCCGGTTACCCTGATTATAGGTGCCAAAAGGTATTCTATGGCCTTTTCCGCAACAAACGCCGAAAGTTCAGAGGCCATACTCGCTATCTTTGGGGATTCATTAACGACTATTAGCCTACCCGTTTTCGCCACAGAGTTCAATATGGCCTCCCTATCAAAGGGTATTACGGTTTGAAGGTCTATAACCTCAACGGATACACCCTCTTCCTTTTCAATCTCATCCGCCGCTTCCTTTGAAGGATAAACCATATAACCGTATGTTATTATCGTGACATCCTTACCTTCCCTCACGATTCTCGCCTTACCAAAGGGTATGGTGTAATCCTCGTCCGGAACTTCCTCCTTAACCGCCATATAAATCTTTTTGGGTTCAAGATAGATAACGGGGTCATCCCCCCTTAAAGCTGTTCTCAAAAGGCCCTTTGCGTTATAAGGGGTTGAGGGTATTGCTATGAAAACCCCACCCATATGCGCGAATATGGCTTCTGGGCTTTGGCTGTGATAATGCCCCCCGCCTATTCCGCCACCATAAGGTGCCCTTATTACAACGGGCGCCTTCCACTGACCACCTGACCTATACCTTATCTTTGATATTTCACTCATAAGTTGATCAAATCCCGGCCAGATAAAGTCTATGAACTGTATTTCCGCAACGGGTTTTAAACCGTATAAAGCCATACCAAAAGCCGCCCCTAAAATCCCCGCTTCGGATAAGGGTGTATCTATAACCCTTTCTTCGCCAAATTCATCTATTAACCCTTCCGTAACCAGGAAAACGCCACCCCTCCTACCCACATCCTCACCGAGTATAATTATTCTATCATCCCTGCGCATCTCCTCCGCAAGCGTATCCCTTATAGCCTGCCTTAATTGAACCGCTTTTTTACTCGTGGGTTGTGCCCCCTCTTCAAGTTTTATTACCATAGCGGGAATTTTAAGGGAGTAAAAAGATGTTATGCGTAAAGGGTTTCGGATGTGTAATGCCGACTTGCGAAAAGGCTAAAGGCATGCTTATAACATCCTTGCTTGACTGGGTTACGGGAACAAGCGGTAAGGGTCAAAATTGAAAATACGGTTAAATACCCCCTATTGACAAAAATCAACTACACCCTTAGAATAATTCGGTATATGTTGATTACAACCTTAATTTCCGCGGGTTTAATTCTTTCACAGGATTTTGAAGGTGCTTTCCCACCTACGGGGTGGGTAAAGTTGGATTTGGGCGCGAGTTCTTCGGATGGATGGAGAAGGGCCAGTTATAAAGCGAGGTCTGGCGTATACTCCGCAACCGTGGTTTATACAACATCTTACCAGAACGAATGGTTAGTAACCCCGGCTTTAGATTTATCAACGGCTACGCATGTTATACTATGGTTTTATGAAGACGAATACTACTGGGATGGATGGGGTGAACACCACAGGATAAGGGTTTCAACCACATCACAAACGGATACCACAACATTTACAACCGTTTTGGATATGACACCTTATACCCATAACATCAACGGTTTCAAAGGGGATCCGGTTGTCGTTGATCTGTCATCATTCGCCGGAAACCCAACGGTATATGTGGCATTTCAATATGAAGGCACGGATGCGGATGTTTGGATGGTGGATGATATAGGCGTATGGGTGACCTATCCAAACGATGTAAGACCCTTAGCGCTCGTTTCACCTTCGGAGTATGCCACATCTTACTTCACTCCAAGGGTAAGGATTCAAAACTTCGGGGACAACCCCCAAAGCAATATACCCGTCAGACTTATACTTGAAACGCTGGACGGAACACCCGTTTATAATCAAGTGGTGAATTATACGGGAACTTTAAACTTTTACGACACCATAACCGTTAATTTTCCGATGTTCACCGGTTCTGACAACAAGGTTTATAAGTATTACATAATAACCGAGTTGTCCACGGATGATTACATGGGAAACGATACCATTACCGGATATATATACACATACACAACACCGATGATGGTATTGTTTGAAAGGTTTACCCAGCACAACTGTGGCCCTTGCGCTTCGGCGGATCCCTATCAACTCAACATATACCAATCCCATGTGGATACCGCTTATCACATAGGCATGATAACATATCACGGCTGGTGGCCGGGTTCCAACAACGACCCATTTTACAAATACGATACGATGCCACAAAGGCGGAGGATAATTTATTACGGTGTAAATGCCGTTCCTTGGTTAGTATTAAACGGTGTTAATAATGTGGGACCCAATTGGACAACATGGGCTTCTCAGGTTTCATACGAAGAATCTTACAGGAAAACGCCCGTTGGGTTCAAGTTTGATGTATCAAACACCTTTGTGGATTTAAACGGGGATGGTTTTATATCGTTTTGGATTAAGCAGATAGGCGAAATGGTTAATAAACCTTACAACCTCCGTGTGGTTATAGTGCAGGATAGCGTCTATTACAACGCCCCCAACGGTACAAACTTCCACATAATGAAATTCAGGCAGTGGAGGGACACATCCTTTACCGCATTGGCCGCGGGAGATTCGGTTTATTACAGCGTACCGTTTAACCTTGTGGTTCCACCCACATATCCCACGGATCCGGGAATAGAACTTGATAAACTCGTTGCAGTGGTATTTATACAAAGCGACGACGATAAAAAGGTTTGGGGTGTTGGCACTTTTCCCGTGGGTAGGTTTTTGGGGGTATCCGAAAGGGCATCAAAGGGCATGCCCGAGGTTGAGGTTGTTAATGGAGGTATAAAGGTGTTCTCACCTTCCAAACAAAGGGTTGAGATTAAGGTTTATTCCGCTTCCGG
>CAYRSH010000011.1:0-16226 GCA_964426895.1 uncultured bacterium | reverse complement strand
AGGTGTTCTCACCTTCCAAACAAAGGGTTGAGATTAAGGTTTATTCCGCTTCCGGCAGGTTGGTAAAGGTATATACGGATGAATTCGCCGGTTGGAAGGAGTTCAAACCCGTTTTACCAAAAGGTGTATATATCGCAGAGGTTAAAGTTGGGGGGAATAAATGGTTAAGAAAGTTCTTCCGGTTGTAATCTTAGCCTCTGTTTTTACTTATTCATGCAAGAAGGGGGGAGAGGGTGGAAGCGGGGGTGGGGAGGAACTCCCCTACCCCGTTTTAGTAGAACAGGTCACAAATTATCAGTGTACCCCCTGTAAGGGTGCAAACGAGGTTATAGACTCCTTGGCGGATGCCCACCCCGACAAAATATTTCCAATACGCTATCATGTGAATACCCCTTATCCCGGTGATCCCCTCAACAACGAATACGCCGATAGCATGGTTTCCTTCCACGGTTTGGATTTGAGCCGTGGTGTTCCCATAACCTTAATAGGGGGTGATTTTGTGGATTACGGATATGATGACAACCAGAGGGCGGATTATGTTCAGAGGTGGTATAACAAAATAAAGGAGAAGTCCCAAACCCAACCTTACTATAATTCAACAATTGACCTAATATATGGCGATAATGCCATTGATGTTAGTATCTCCCTTGATAAGCCGCTTCAAAGCGGTGATAATCCAAAGATATTTCTATCGGAATACAATGTCCCCCTACCACCCGGAAGCGAAAAACCATATTCTAATTACGCCCTTCGCGGTATGATAAACGGTACAAGTGGAACATTTGTTATAGATACCGCTTGGGATGTCAATAACCTTTATGTGATTTTTTCAATTTTTAACTCCTCCAAGCAAGTTGTTGGGCTAAACAGGGTAAAGGTTTCAAACACATCAAACACATTTACATTTTATGCTACCGACCCCGTTGTTGATACGGTTGATTCGGGTGCAATATCTAAGTTTCATCTATACGCAAAAAACAATACAAATAAAGACCTAATTATGACCTTAATGATTTCGGGTGTTCCGAGGTCTTGGAATACCGCCGTATGCTGGGGTATATGTATTTCGGGAAATAGCATAACGGATACATTACATTCCGGTGAAGAGACGGGTTCCGGAACATTTTACTTCTCAATAATACCCACGACCAAAGACTCGGTGAATATAACGGCCGAATTCTTCCTAAGCGATAAACCGCATATTAAAAGGAGTGTGAATTTCAAGGTATATGTGAGATGATTTGGACGGTTATAGGATTTGTTGCAACGGATATATACGGCAATAAGGTGGATTTTGACAGCATAGTTAAGGAAAAGCATGTGGTTTTAAACTTCTGGGCTACATGGTGTAATCACTGCGATGAGGAACTTGATAAACTAAACAAGCACTTCTCGGGCAGAGACGATATCGTAATTATAGCGATTAGTCAGGATACAAAAAGGGACATGGAAAGGGTAAAGAGTATGGCCAAATCCCATGGTTGGGAAATGCCAATAGTGATAGACGACGGTAAAAGGATATCCTCTCAATTCGCCGTATTCGGCCTGCCCACAGTTATAATATTTGAAAAGGGCGGAAAATTAAAGAAAAAGGTTTTCGGATATAACCCTAAGATAGTTGAAATAATAAAGGAAACCCTCAAACTGTGATATCCTTTTCCATATACAATTCCTTATGGCTATCAGATAGCATCCGCAATCTCGGTAAAGTTTTATTTGATTACAATTATGGTAATTTTGGGTTATCGTGCGAGATAAGGGATTATAAAACACCCTCTCCAATATACGGCGATACCTATAAACTCAATTTGTTCAAAATTTCCGCAAAATATTTCGGAGGGGATTGGGAGATACACTTAGGCGATAACAACATTACAGTGGGAAGGGGTTTATCGGTATTTCTCTCCTACGATGATAGGGCGCTTTTGGAGGGTTTCCTAAGGGGTATATATCTCAGGTGGAGGTTTTTAAACCTGTACGGGGGATTAAAGAGGAAGTGGATATATTTTCAAGGGGACAGCGATACCACATATATAGGTGGCGTGAATGTTGATTTCAAAACCTTTGGAATAAACGGGATAAGGTATTTTATAAATTCAAAAGGGGGTTATTTGATCTCGGGAAACATAAACGCATCCCTGGAATTGTTGAAGGCCTATTTGGAAGGGGCTTATAGGTTTGGATACGACCCAGCGGTTTTTGTGGAGGATACGGGTTATGGGGTTTTCGGCAATTTAACATTTTCTTATAACGACCTTTCCATAACCCTTGAAGGTAAGGATTACGAAAGGTTGTATGTGGGATTCAACATACCGGCACCCGCAAATGGATACGGACTTTTACCCACAAACGCCCGTTATGAAAGGGGAGGTTCAGTATCTTTGTACTATAAAACATTGTACGCGGAATTTTCAAGGGGGTTATTAACACTAGACGACGAAAAGGTTATGGATTTTATAAAACTGCAATATTACACCAATGTTTTAAACGACTTTATAACCTTAAAGGTTTCCGCCCATAGATTGTATTGGCTTCAAAATCTTGATGAATATTTGGCATTTTGGGAAATCAAAACAAACGCAGAACCCTCTTTTATAGGATACTTAGAATATCGTAAAAGGAAAGGGGATGAACCCTTTGCGTCGTTTTCCATGCTCTATAAAGGTATAACCCTCGGTGTATCCGGCAGATACTATAAATTACAAAACAAGAGCGATTACCTTTTTGAAATCGCCTACGATAACTACCGATTCCTGAGGTTATCCCTGAGTTATGGGAGCTTTTCGGGAGATATAGTTTGCTCCTCCGGTGTTTGCAGGTATGAGCCTCCGTTTAAGGGTTTTAAAGGGGAAATTCAAGTATTTATAACCTATCCTTAGCACCCTTATAATTCCCGCAGTATGAAAAGGGTTTTATTGATTCTCGGTTTTGCATCGCCGCTGTTTGCCCAGCCCTTTACATATCTGGGTATAACGGATGGGCAAATGGGGGCATTTTCGGGTAATAGGAAGGACTCCACATATATAACTGGTGTAGGATCCACCGTAAATACAGCCGTAAAAGCCGAAACACTATTCGTAGATCAGAGTTTCACATATATGGGCTACAACGCAAAGGGGATACAGAGAAAGGCATACTACAACGGAAATCCCTCGCCAATATTTGAAGATACCGTTTATGAGGTTGGGGATACCATGCACAGGTTAATGGTTGTGGGTAGATCGAGTAGTTCAACATATGTTAAAGCGGATGTTAAAGCATTGGTTGTCCCGTTTGCAGTCGGAAACTCTTGGACATTGGGTATAGCTGGGAACACTTATATAGCGGATATTGATGGGGATACGAATTGGGCGAATCCCGATACATTCGTTATAACAAAGGATTCAATGTATGTTGAGGCTATGGGCACCATCACGGTTCCGGCCGGGACATTTGACAGCGTATATACCATAAGGTTAAGGCTTGAAGGCAGACTTTGGTCATCACTCGTATATTCCAGGACCGGAAGTTCGTCTGCGGCTTGGTCGGATTCGGTGTATAGGAATTATTACATTTGGTGGAAGCCTGGCCTCGGATATGTTAAGGATTCCTTGTTCCAATTCGCCAAATGGACATATTACTTCGTTACAATCCGCAATTTCTCCTGGGAGACTTCCGAGTTGCAGGGTTATTGGGTGGATCTGGCTGAAAACAGAAAATATCCCACATTTTCCGGGAAGGGATACGCGGTTATATACGATATAACGGGTAAGAAGGTGGCGGAAGGTGAAGGTAAAATCCCTCTAAGAAGGGGTATATACTTTGTTGTGCAAGACGGGAGGGTGTATAAGTATATCGTAAGGTGAAGGGAATAATCAGACTGACCCCCCTCTGGGGGGTCATTTTTTTCTCATGTTTTGGTCCCAATTTTGGTGCTTATTTCAATACATATTATAACATCAGTCGTATAGTTAAAAGGATTGAAAGGCTTGAATCCTTAGGTGATACATTGTCCGCAAAACCCTTATACGATTCCATTGAAACCAAATGCGCATATCTTATAAAATACTATCCCAACTCAAAATACCTACCTGATGCCGTTTTCTATTTGGGTTTAGCCTTTTCAAGGAAGGAGCAATACGAGAAGGCCATACAAAAGTTTAAGGAATTTTTGGAATTTTTCCCAAACCACCCTTTAAGCAAAAGGGCAAAAGTGGAATTGGGGAGGGTTTATGCACTTGACCCGAGGTATGGGGATTTAGCGATAAGCATTTTGAAAGATATAAAAAGCGATGAGGCGTATTATTGGATGGCTTATTCCTATTATCAACTCGGCGATTACAATTCCGCGCAGGTGTATTTTGAAAAGATAAGCATAAAGGACAAACCGGTTAAGGCAAAGAGGTATATACCTTTGGGCTTGGACATATACATTAAGGCAAACAAACCGGATAAAGCCGAAAGACTACTGAAAATTTATCTATCCTTAAACTTATTGCCTTCCGAAAAGAAGTTAGCCGAGGAGAAAAAAGGGGATATACTTTTTAGCACCAACAGGATAAAGGATGCCATTGATGTTTATAATTCCTTAGACTATCCGCCGAGGAGTTCTGATGACGGCAGGATAAAGTTTAAGTTGGGTAAGGCTTATATGCTATTGGGGGATACATCAAAGGCTTTGGAAAATTACGAGATATGCTATTCATCTTCTGCTCCTGAAAAGTGGGATTGTGGATACGAGGCGGCGGGGATATATATACTAAAAGGGGATTACGATAAGGCTGCGAGGTTTTATGACGGTATATACACACAGGGTGGGGGGGAATGGAGATCAAAAGCCTTTATAAAAAAGTTGGTTTTGGATGAATGGAGACAATTAAAAGGCAAGGATGACCCGAAATCGCTTTATAGAAAGGCGGAAATTTACTATTTTCACCTAAACAGTCCGGATACCGCAATAAGTATTTGGGAAAACTTATCAAAATCTTCGGATAAAGAGATATCCATAAAAAGCGCGTTGGCATTAATTTATGCATATTCACAAAAAGGCGAAAAGGATTCGGTGGAGAATATATATCGCACGATAAGGGATGAGGTTAAGGATACTTTTCTTATCAATTGGGTTCGCTCTATACTCCGTTAATTGCGTTTCAACGGGTAAAAAAACCAATAAATTGGAAAGGATAGAGGTTGGTGAAGCGAACAATGTAAAAGTACTAAAATTAAAGCAAATATTTCCCAATGAACCGAAGATAAAAGTGGGTATAGACAAGGGCAAAACTATAAGGTTAAAAACCTTTGGAGAGTGTTCCCTTAGGGATAGTTCAACCCTTTCGGTGAATGGGGAATTTCCGACATTAACCTTTAAGGTATTAAAAGCCGAAAAACCGGTAATATATCACTGGGTAATTTTAGAGGATTACCTTGACCCTATTCTGGCAAAGGCTTACAAACTTTCCTTTCCGGATGTTAAAATCCTTAAACTCGGCATATATCCGAGGTATTTTGTAGCGTTAGGGCCTTTTGAGGATTTTAAAGAGGCTTTAAGGTTCAAACATCCGAACAAAAAAGCCGTTTTTTCTATTTTAGAGAAACCCTCATCCGGCGATATTTATGTTCAAGAGTTGGATAAGGTGTTAAAATCTCCTGTGTATATAAGTTGCTCCGGATATTTCTCCTACAAAGGCAACAGGTATAAAGGCGATATGATCATTATGACGGATTATGAAAAGGGCTTGGTATTGATAAACGATATAAACATAGAGGAGTATTTAAAGGGTGTTGTACCTTGGGAGATATCGCCGTCTTATCCGGAGGAGGCATTAAAGGCTCAGGCGATAGCCGCAAGGACACATGCGGTTGATGTTGCGGGAATAAAGTGGTATCTATTAAAAGAACCGTACGATATTACCGACGATTTTACGACGCAAGTTTATAAAGGTTTTACGGATTATGCAATAATTGACAGTATTGTAAATGAAACTAAGGGTATAGTTATGATGAACGGGGATAGGTTTTCAATAGCGACATTTTTTACGAATTGTGGGGGGGTTTTGGAAAGCGGTGAGGAATGGGGGGACAGTTTAATAAGACCAAAAACGGATGCTTTTGTTGATATGGAACCTTCTTTAAGGCTTTTAAGAATTAAAAGGGATACGGATTTCGCATGCTCTCCGTCTAAGGATTTGCCGAGGGTTTTAAGGATAGGTGCGGAAAGTTTTCGCTGGGACAAAAAGGTACCCTTGACGGAAATTTCAGAAATTATTAAAAAGAATTTCAATATTGATGTTGGAAGGGTAAAAAGGATAGAGGTGTTAAAGAGGAGTGAAACCGGGAGGGTTAAAGAAGTAAAGGTCGTTGGAAGCAAAAATTTTTTTGTTGTCCGTGGGGATTGGAATATAAGGGTTGCACTTGGAAACTTGAAGTCATCGTATTTTACATTCAAGCAAAAGGGAAATTATATTTACTTTTACGGTGGTGGATGGGGGCACGGTATAGGTATGTGTCAGGTGGGGGCGGGGGTTAGGGCATTAAAGGGTTGGAATTATGAGGAGATTTTAAAGTTTTATTATGGCAATGTTGAACTCGTAAAGGTGTGGTAAAAGGGAAAAAGGCGTGCATTAAAATGAATCCTGTCTCACCGTGTGGTTATATTATGTAAGGATGGAAAAATAAAGGTGTTCTTTTATAAATTTTTACCTCCGGCGGATGATTACCATAGGGAGAGGATACATAATGCCCGATTGAAAGGGTTGGCTTATATCTTATCATTCAAATCATTCTACCCCTAAACTGATATGTGTGTAATAATGTTATCTTAGAGTTGCTGGTATTACACATATATCCTTTTCAGCCTTAAAATATTTAAACTATGCTAATGGTTTTTTTGGCCCAGGTAAGGGTTGATATAGTGGATGTTATGGGGAACTTTTTGATACTCGGTAAAAGGGAAACATCCTCTTATGTTATAATGACCATAGGGGAAAGCGAAGCCTTTTCAATAAAAGTTGCTTTGGAAAACATCCCATTTGAAAGGCCATTATCCCACGACCTTATGAAGAACATAATAAACCTTTCCGGTTTTAAGCCCAAAAAGGTCGTTATATACGATGTAAAAAACGGGGCATATTTGGCAAAGATTTATATGGAAAAGGGGGTATTTATATTTAAACAAACCGTTATACTTGACAGTAGGCCTTCGGATGCGGTTGCCTTGGCATTAAGGTTTAAAATCCCTATTTATGTTATGCCTCACCTGTTCATAAACCCCTTAGAAATCCAACCCGATACCTTACAAAAATCAAAGGGTATTGAGGGATGATACCTTACGAAGAGGAATTCATAAAGCATTTGATATCCTTAGGGAGGAGTAAAAAAACCGTAGAGGCATATCTTAGGGATATAAAAACTCTCGTTGAATTTGCGGAAGGTTTGGGAAAGGGATTAGACGAATTGGATAAAGGGGATTTCAGGTTTTTTATACCCTACCTTCAAAACAGAGGTTTAAATCCAACAACCATTAACAGAAAAATAACCTCCATAAGGGTTTATTTTAAGTTTTTGTTAAAAAGGGGATATGTTAAGAAGGACCCCACAGCACATATCCAACGACCAAAGAACCCTAAAAGGTTTCCCAGACCCGTTGATAAGGATAAAATTATTGGAATTATCCTACTTTGGAATCCGGAAAACGATGATGAGGTATTGGCAAAGGATATTATAGTTCTACTCTACTCCACCGGTATGAGGATAAGCGAACTCTTATCTTTAAGGGGCAAGGATATAAACCTTTCGGATATGTCAATAGTTGTTAAGGGCAAGAGGGGCAAGTTTAGGAAACTACCTATTATAAAAGTTGCATACGATGTGATTATGAAATACCTTAAAGGTCCGGAAGAAAAACTTTTTAACATCAGTAGGTTTAAGGCTTATAGACTTGTTAAAAGGGCTTTTGAAAAAATTGCCAAGGTTAGCGGGGTGCATCCGCATACATTAAGGCACTCATTTGCAACCCATCTTTTGGAAAATGGGGCGGATTTGAAGAGTGTTCAAGAGTTGTTGGGGCATTCCAATTTAACATCAACACAAATATATACGAAGGTTTCTTTAAACCATATAAGGGAGGTGTATAAAAGGGTTTGGGAGGGAGAGGGTTAAAAACCTTTCAACCTTAAAATATCCGCTTTTCGGTGCCGGGGTGGCGGAATTGGCAGACGCGCTGGGTTCAGGACCCAGTGGGTTTTATACCCGTGCGGGTTCAAGTCCCGCCCCCGGCATTTGAGGGAAATATATGGAGGGTTGGAAACGCCTTTCTATGTTTACGACAGGGAAAAGGTAGAGGAAAAGTGCAATAAACTTTTAAACGGTTTTCCGTTTGCAAAAATCCTTTATTCCGTAAAGGCAAACTCAAATCCAGAAATATTAAAAGTTGTTAAGGGGGGTGGGCTTGATTTTGAGGTGGTATCCCTTGGAGAACTGCTCTCCGTTAGTAAATGCTGTTCGGATTTAAAGGATGTGGTGTTTAACGGGAATGGGAAGACATACAAAGAGGTTAAAACCGCTTTAGAGATGGGGGTTAGGTTTTTTAACTTTGACAGCGTGGATCAATTGATGTTGTTAGAAGAGGTGGGAAAGGAAACCGGGATAAATGTGTTGGCTTTGGCAAGGATAAAACCCTTAGTTGATGTTGAAACCCATCCCTCATTACGGGTTGGAATTACAACGAGCAAGTTTGGATTGTTGGATGAGGAAATTGACGAGGTCCTTTCATTGGAAAAAAGTTTGAAAAAGGTAAAAATTGTAGGGATACACAGCCATATAGGTTCAAACATAAAAAACGCGGAACCCTTTATTAAATCCGCTAAAAGGGCGGAAAAGATAGCCAAACTATTCCCCTCGGTGGAAATATTGAACCTCGGGGGAGGTTTTTCGGTGGATTTCGAATTTAAACCTTTGAGCGAAGAATACAAAAAACTCACGGAAAATTATAAAATTTTCATAGAACCCGGAAGGTATATCGTTGCGAATGCCGGGTTTATAGTATCAAGGGTGGTGTCAATAAAGAGGGGTTATCCTTACGACTTCTTGGTTTTGGATGTGGGCATGTCCGAAATCATAAGACCTGCTTTATACGGTGCAAAACATCCCATAAAGGCGTTAAAATCTTCGGAACTAACAAAAACTTATACCGTTGTGGGTCCGATATGTGAAAGTTTGGATGTTTTTGGGGTTTATGAATTGCCAATTATGAGGAGGGGGGATATGGTTGTTATTGAGGAAGCCGGGGCTTATGGTTATAGTATGGCCAGCAATTATAACGGTCGCCCAAAGCCCGCCGAATATATGTTGGAAAACGGTGGGTTAAGGATTATCAGACCGAGGCAGGATTATAGGGTTTTATAAAAAAAGGAGGTAGAGGATTGGAAAAGTTGGAGCACTCCACCTTGGGGGAGCACTATATAGTGGAAGCCTCGGGTTGCAACCCCGAGGTTATAGGGGATATACAAAAGGTTCAAAAGATTTTGGTTGAGGCGGCGGAAAGGGCAAGGGTCACCATATGGACTATATCCTTTCACAGGTTTCCTCCCAACGGGGTGAGCGGTGTTATAGTAATTGCGGAATCGCACATATCAATACACACATGGCCCGAGGTGGGGTACGCCGCCATAGACATATATACCTGCGGTGATAACGCCTTACCGGAAGAAGCGGTAAATTATGCCATAAAGGGGTTTGGTGCAACGCATGTGCATATAACGGAAATTACCCGCGGTATAGACGATGGGGATAAGATTTTCTACCATACAATAACCACCTGGGAGGAGGCGGCAAAAGAGAAATCCTTATAATTATACCATGTTATAACTGTGTTCCAGAACTTATGGAAGTATTAAATGATTGGAAAATTTTGGGTTATGATGTTTTGGTTGTGGATGACGGATCCGAAAGCGATCTAAGGGAAATATGTGAGAAGTTTGGAGTTTATTATATAAAACTTGGGAAAAATTACGGTAAAGGGTATGCCTTAAAGGAAGGTTTTAAATGGGGGATGCTTAGGGGGTATAAACTCTTCGCCACGGTTGATGGGGACGGGCAACATAAAGCCGAGCATTTTAAAAAATTTTTGGATGCGATAAAATCTTTTGATATTGTTATCGGGAGTAGGAGGGGTGAAATATCCCGTATGGATTTACCGAGAAAACTCTCAAACCGTATAACGAGTTCTTTTATCTCCATTATGACGGGTAAGAGGGTTGAGGATTCCCAATGCGGTTATAGGCTTATAAAAAGGGAGGTTTTGGAGAGAATTAAACTAAAAAGGAACAAATACGACTTGGAATCGGAACTTTTGGTAAAGGGTATTTGGATGGGTTTCAAGGTGGGTTTTGTTCCAATAAGCGTTGTAAAATCCAAAAAATCATACATAAATCCCATAAGGGATATATTTTTGGCCATGTCATTGGCATTAGAACTGATTTTATTGAAATCTTAGCGGGGTCTGAAATACCTCCTTATGTCCATCCTCTGGGATAATACGGCTATTGTTGTGGGTGTGAGCCAAACTATTGATATATCCGTGGGGTTATATCCGTAGAAAAGCCATAAGAAAAACCATATTTCGGATACGGCGTATATTCCAAAGGCTATAAGCCTTATGGTCCAGGCCCTATCGTAAAACGCCGGTGGAAATATGAGGATAGTGTTTAAAATTCCGAGAAACATATAAAATATGTTAAAAAATGTGCCAATCCTTGAAACCGAAGCGGGTTCAATTTGGACGGCCAGATAATACGACACAAAGGGTGATAATAGCAATATGGTAAATATCAACATCAAATACACCCTTGACCCCTCATTCCACATATACCAGGCCGACCCCGTAAAGAACATAAGGTATGAACCCATATATAATGCATCGGCAATATAGTAGAATTCTTGGGGTAGTTTAAAGGAATTTATAAGGGAATATAGGGCAAGGAATAAAAAGCCTCCTGCCCAAACCTTTTCAAAAACCCTACCCTCAACAAAAGCGATAAAGGAAGATATTAGATATACAAGCGTCCCCATTTGATATACATAGTTTTCGCTTATCTCCCTCATATAAGGTGAAACAGCCATGGAGGTGATCACAAAAATCACAAATACACCTTTAAAAACCCTCATCTTATCACCACAAACCTTGTAAAGTTTTTCACTTTTTCTTCTCGCGTTTTGGCCTCTATAAGGGCAACATATATCCCGTTTGAGAGGGAGTTTATCGGAACATTTAAGGAGTTAAAGCCCGGTGGAAGATTCATAAAATACCATTCAAAAGCCACTTTACCCGTAGGCGTGTATATCCTCAACTTTACATCGGCGGATTTTGTCAGTTTAAAGGTTATATAAAACTTCCCTCCCCTGTAAGGGTTTGGATATGTTAAAAGGTCAAGAACCTTTAAAGAATCCGAAACAAAGTTTAAATCCCAAATGTTATACCCCCTTATCCCCTTTGCGGATGTTATTGATACACCTATCCTATGGGTTCCCGGCGATGTGGAAAAATCAAAATCGTAGTGAGCTTCTGCCAAAGTATCGTTTAAAATTCTCACCTCCAAAACATCGGTAAAGGAATTATCTATTATGATTCTTGGGGGTGAAGCGTCATCCCCAGTTGTTCTTATATCAAACCCCTCATGGCTTATAAACCGAAAATTAAGGGTTGTTTTTGATGGTAAATTCATCCCGTTCCTTAAACCCTCATCCTTGTAAAACCCCAAAACCTTAGGCTTTTCCGTTCCTATGGTAGAATCGGCATAGGATATCGGGTATAACCCGGCATATCCCCTATCCCCATTCCACCACAAAAGACTCGCCCTTTGCCAAGCGGATGTATCCGAAGATATATGCCCGCGAAAAGGTATCCAAAAACCAACCGTATCCCCTTTTACATCCCCGTAAAATATAACGGGCCTTTCCGAGTAGTAAGGGTACTTTACGCTTACACAAGTAAATGAAACCGTATCAATATCCGGTATATCAAGGACTAAGAATTTACCATCTCCCGGTATTGTAGTCGAATTTTTTGCCCCTCTCCGTAAGGTATCGGATATCAAAGGCCCAACACTGTCGGGGAATTTAAGCATTACCCCGGGATCACCGAGGAGAACATAGTACCTATCGTTTTTGCCAACAAGGGAGAGGTATCCCAATGGTGTTTTACCATAAGTGTTTAGATAAGAGTATATGGCCCGTGCGTATAAAGCGTTGCTACCGGCATATGCCAAGGCCGTGGTTGATAAAACCGCTATTCCCCTGTTTTTATACAACATCATCTCCTCACCCAATACATGCTCCGGGTCCAACCTATCATAAGCCCCCACCTTACACGACAAAACGGTGATAAAAGGTTCCCTACCCTTTGTGTTCAGTTTTGGGACATCGTCCAAGGTGAACAGCCTCTCGTGGGCCATTTGGCTCGGATTTCCATGTATAAAGAAACTAACCATTAGAATACCGGAGTTTAAAATCTTTATTAAATCCTGAGTGGCCTTTGGTTTTGTGTATCCCTCCAATGGATAATTTTGTAAAAGAAACGGGATCGTATTTATCCTTGGGGATAGTTGTGGTCTAACGGTATATAAAACATCGTATGTATGGAATATTTCGCAAGATGAAGGGCTATCGCTCTTCTCGTCATCCGCAACGAACATAATCCTATAACGCCAAAAGCCGTCATTTATAAGGCTTTCGTATTCAATAACCTTGTTTATATATTCGGCGAGTTCCGTGTTATCCCTTACGGGTATCCTCCCTATACCCACATCGGAGTAGTAATCACCATCAAAATCACCGTAAAAATCGTCATAAGCGCCGAAGTTATCAAGATTAACGGATAAACTGGAATCAATGGGATAATATGGGGGAACCTGTTTCGGGAAATAATTTTCCGTAAACCCCTTGTAATCGTATGTACCATCCCCAACGAGAACGACATATAAAGGCTTGCTTCCACCACTCTTTAAAAACATGTTATACAAAAAGTTCCTTATCGCCACGGGATCCGGGTTCCCCAAAGAAAACTGGGTATATATGTCTTCAAGGTTTATCCACAAAACCGTACCTGTGGAATATTCCCAACTACTACCGTTAAAAACTGGTATTCTGTTTTTTCTAAAATTGAGGTGTTTCCAAAATGTCCCGGAAAACTCTTCATTCCCTATCGCCACATAATCGGCGGATATGTTATACAAATCTTGCGATAAATCAACCAACTCAATGGATATAGGCCTTCTCGCAAAGTTTGATAGGTATATCTTAGTCCAACCGTTTGCGGAATCGTTTATAAATAGGTTCCCCGAAGAATATGTATAACTTTCAATTACTTTGGGATTGTAAGGATCGGATACATCCCATATGAACACCGGTCTATATCCCTTTAAATTCACAGTAAATTTTCCCGAAGCGTTTATGAAGAAAAGGCCGTCATTTCCGTAAGTACCCGTTGATACATATGAAACCTGATAATAGTCTAAGTATAGGGTTTGGGAACCGCCCGAGGGTTTTATAACATAATCAACATTATTGTTTTCGGATAAATTGGGAATACAGGTTATGGTACGGTAGCTTCTGGGTAAAACCCCAACAGAGTCGCAAACTTGACCGTTTATTTTTACAACAACAGATGCTATGCTATCCGAGAATTCGCTATTTGCTATTCTCGTTTTAAATTCAATTCCCGATGACACATCGTTTAATACGAACTGATATGTATAAACCCTTTCGGGGTCGGATGGGTTTCTCGTCATCTCCCTACCAACCCAAACCCTTCCCTTCTTTCCGGGATTGTTTATATTCTCCTCAAACCTGTAAAACTTAGCGGGTTGAACAGAAGGCCCGGGAGAAATGTTTGTTATCCCTATTCTCTTACCGTTTTCCCCACCTATACCCAAGAAATAATAAGTGGTATCCGTGTAAGGATTTTCAAAATAAGCAACATCACCGTTTATTATCCTGAAACCCTTTTGTGCCTCACCCCAGAAAATGATCCTCTTCCCGGCCTCATCAACCCAAATGGGAATCTCATATTTTTGTGAGAAAGCGGAATCCAAAGGCGATTTAAGGGTATCAAGGAGGGCTATCATCTTAAAGGTTTGTAATGGATAAGAGTTTATGTTTATTCCGAGTTTTTCAATCTCCGAAAAGGGGATTTCGTATATTCCGCTTTTTGTTATTTTAACCTTTATCCAAACTTCGGATTTTGAAAAGGGGTTTTGGGGAATGCTTTGGGGTCTAAATGTCCGGTATTCCACCCATTCACTATTAGGGTTTAAAACCGAGTTTAAAATTATATGTGTTCTAAAATCCCTAATCTTTGATGGTTTAACCTTCGGTTCGGGGAATACCACTTCAACCTTTCCATCCGTATAGGCCTTTATTTCAACATACCTAACCCCAAAGGAATAACCTTCTCTATGTTCGCATTTATTACAAATAACGGTGTAAGAAACCCTTGGCGGAATTTGGATTTTAAAGGTTTCATAAGGCTTACCTTTAAGGGAAACTTCAAATGAGAAGTTTGAAATTATCCATACCATTTATCCCCAAATACCGGTAATTGTGGGAAGCCAGTTATTTAACAAAAAGTATATCCTCCCCAACAAGAGGGATATCCTTCCCATAACCGTATAACCGAACGAGGCCCCAAATGCTATCATTATAAAAACTATACCCAACCTTACGATCGGCTTCATAATACCCTTATGCTCCGTTGAGAAAAAGAAGTAAAGGATTGATGTTATAACACCTACGACAAACACCCAGTTTGAAAAAACCGCCCAAAAGTTTTCCCCCCAAAGGGGTAAAAATGTCGCCTTTATCTGAGGGATTATAAAACCTTGAAATGTAGCCGTTAAACCTATACCGGTATATATCCCAATTGTATATGCCAAGGGATATAAAGCAAGCCATCTAAGGTTTGGGGCTATGTATCCGAATATTTCAAGTTTTGTAAGTATTAAAAGCCCGAGTATTATCCCTAATATTACCGCAAATTGCCCCCAAGACAAGAAGGCAACTTTGTGACCGAAGAGGGATATTTCCCCGAACTTATAAATCATATACTTTGTATCCAATAGACCGTTTTGTATTTGTGGCCATATCGCCTGCTGTAAGGCATTGATTATTCCATATCCGGCCGAAACCCCTACAAATATGTGTTCCGCAAACCTATAAAAGGGGTTTTCCTTGAAAATCAAAGAAAGTATGGCAAATGTGAGTAAGGCCGCTATCCAAATACCCAGTATATCCCAAAAGCCGTTCATTTTTTACCCTTTTTGAGGTTTTCCACCTCTTTGTAAAGAATTTCATAATTCTTTTCCAAAGCCTTTACCTTACCCACGGCGGATGAAACTTCCCCGTTTGCCTCGCTTAACTCGTTCCTCAACCTGTTAACTTCTACTTCCAATTTTGCTATCCTCTCCTCAAACTTCTTAACATCCCTACCCGAAGAACAACCCGCAATAACAAAAACGGACAATAAAAAAACCAGCCTTTTCATTCAAAACCAATCCAAACCCTTATACTTATAAGCGTAAAGCCATCCACCCATTAGGATAGTTACAAAAACCACAACCGCCCAAAAGGATAATATGGGTACCACCGAGGTGTAGGATACTATCCATGGGAGGAAGAATGCTATTTCCACATCAAATAGTAAGAACATAAGGGCCAACGGAAAGTATCTGATGAAATACCTTTTACGGGCTTCGTCTAAGGGTTTTTCGCCGGACTCGTAAGGTTCATACTTTTGAGGTTCGGGTATTGCCCTCGGACGGAGGATTTTGTATATAACAAGCATTCCAAATATGGCCAAAAATCCGAGTAAGAGGAAAATTCCCAAGGAAGTTAAACCTATCCAGAAGTTTTCCAATGCTCCCCGGGCAGGATTCGAACCTGCGACCCCCCGGTTAACAGCCGGGTGCTCTACCTGCTGAGCTACCGGGGAGCGTAGTAGGGTATTATAAGGGTGAAAGGGTTGTTGGGTTGGAAGTGTGAGATTGTTGAGGATTAAAAGGGGTATAAATGAAAAACTCATTAGGTTATCGGTGGGGGTTGAGGATAAAGAAGATATTTTAAAGGATATTAAAATCGCTTTGGACGACCTTTGAGCGGGGGCGCTCAAACCAACTTAAAAATCCACACCATTTAAAAACGAAACTTCTCGTGCAAAAAGGCGCTAATATTAATGCCATAGATAACAACGGCAAAAC
>CAYRSH010000010.1:21276-37848 GCA_964426895.1 uncultured bacterium | reverse complement strand
CTTGATAAACTTGATAAGGATTTATACATAATAATTCCCGGAAAAGCAGGATATACAGAAGTTAGGTAAGGAATCCCGGAAAACTTCCAAGGGTAAGTATTTCAAACTGTCAGCCTCTATGAATTTCCTTATTCCTTCAAGATCCATCTGATTTGCTATTAACTCCTTTCTATTGGGCGTATCAATACCGTAATAACAGGGGCCTATCACGGGCGGGGAACCTATCCTTACATGAACCTCTCTTGCCCCCGCTTCCCTTATCATCCGAACGATTTCCCTCATGGTGGTCCCCCTGACTATTGAGTCGTCTATCAGGTATATGCTCCTACCCTTCAAAACCGAAATAACTGGAAAGAGTTTCATCTTGACCGTGCTTTTCCTCTTTTCTTGCGTTGGCTGTATGAAGCTCCTTCCGGCGTAATGGCTCCTTATAAGCCCGAAATGTAGAGGCTTTCCCAACCTTTTTGAGAAACCCAAGGCGTAAATATTTCCCGAATCCGGGATAGGTACTACTATATCCGCATCAACATCCTCAACTTCTGCCAGGTTTTCGCCCGCAAAATACCTCCATTCATAGACCGATTTTCCGAATATATTACTATCCGGCCTTGCAAAATAAACGAGTTCAAAGGAGCAGGGTAGTGGGGTTTTTTCTCCCACCTTAAATTCGGATATTCCCGAAAACGAAGCCTTAACACCCATACCCCTATCTATCTCTTTTATCGGTACGACACCCGCCGACCTAAGGGCCGAATCCTCCGATGCAAACCAAACCTCCCCGTTTCTTCTCCCCATCCATAACGGCCTAAAACCATAAGGGTCCCTAACAGCAAAAAGGTTTTCGCCGTCTATTAACAAAACCGTCCAAGCCCCCCTTAAAACCTCGGCCATCTCCTTAAACCTATCCTCCGCCTCCCCTTTTAGGGTTATATAAAGGTTTAATATGGCCTCCGTATCCGATGTGGAGCGGAAAAATACACCCTTTGAGGATAAACCCTCCTTTATCTCGCTATAATTCCTTATGTTCCCGTTATGCACAATTGCTGTAATTCCATCTTCCTTTAAAACGAAAAATGGTTGAATGTTTTCAAGCCTCCAACTTTCACCCGTCGTTGAATATCTCGTGTGTCCTATGAGGATTTTAACCGTTGGGTTTTCACGGAACCTTTCAAGGATTTGGGATACCAAACCGAAAGTTTTAAATGTTATAAGTTCTCCATCCCTTGTATATCCCACAAACCCTGCCGATTCCTGTCCCCTGTGTTGTAATCCATGTAAAACCGTTAAAAAATCGCTAAGTTTAACACCTTTTTCGCTTATAACACCAACTATCCCACACATTATTGTCTAAGGGAGTTAAAGACAACGGTAATAGAACTGAAACTCATGGCTATTGCGGATAACTCGGGTGGAACAAATCCGAAGGAGGCCATGGGTATAAGTAAAGAATTGTAAAAGAACGCCCAAAAGAGGTTTTGCAAGATCCTGCGGTATGTTTTTCTTGAAATCCTTATAACTTCCGGAACCCTGTCTATATCCCCCCTTATTATAATAATATCGCCGGATAATGCCGCCAAATCCGTTGCACTTCCCACCGCTATACCCATATCCGAAGATGCCAAAACTGGGGCGTCGTTTATACCATCACCTACAAACGCGACCTTTCCGAATTTTCCCCTTAAAAATTCAACCCTTTTAACCTTTTCATCCGGTAGAACATTTGAAAAATACCCATCAACCTTTAAGGCTTCGGCCACTTTTCTCGTATTTTCCTCGTTATCCCCGCTTATAATAAAAACCCTTAAACCCATATCCCTTAAATCTTCAACGCATTTAAAGGCCGCCTCTTTAACCTTATCATCAACCATAAACTTAACACATCCCATACCCTCAACACACCCGAAAAGCCCCTCATCCTTAACACCAACAAAATCCCCCTTCCCAATCTTAACCCTTTTACCCCCGACAATCCCCTCAATTCCGGAACCCGGAACATCCCTAAACTCCTCAACCTTTAAACCCCCATACTTTAAAAACTCATAAATGGCCCTTGAATAGGGGTGGGAACTCTTTGATGCCAAAGACGATATATAAGGCAAAACCCGTTCATCCCCCTCAAAACCCACCACCTTGGGTTTCCCTTCCGTCAATGTCCCGGTTTTGTCAAAGGCAACAACCTTTATATCCTTTGCCCTTTCCAAAACCTCCGGATGCTTTATAAGTATCCCTCTCTTTATTGACCTTGAAAAGGCTACCGCTATCGCAACTGGGGTTGCTATTCCGAGGGCGCAAGGGCATGCGACAACCATAACCGAAATTGCGGATAATATACCCTTGTTTATATTCCCCGAAATCGCCCAACCCAAAAATGTTATTAGTGCTATTGTTAAAACCGCAATTGTGAAATATGCGGAAATCTTATCGGCCAACCTTTGAACCCTATTCTTTTCCTCTTGGGACTTTAAAGCCAATTCCTTCAACTTCCCTATGAAGGTATCGCTTCCAACCCCTTCAACCTTAACTTCCAAAAAACCGTTTATCAAAACCGCCCCCGCATAAATTTTATCACCCTTTGAAATGCTTACAGGCCTCGTTTCCCCGGTTAAAACCGCCAATGATACCTCCCCCTTCCCCTCTATAACCTCTCCATCAACGGGAACCCTTTCACCGCTTCTAACTATTACTATATCCCCTTCCTCAACCTCCCCAACATATACCCTTGATATGCTTCCATTTTTCTTAACATTCGCGAATTTAGGCATCCCCTCCACCAAACTCCCCAATTCCTTATAAGCCAAACCCCTAATCCTCTCCTCTAAGGATTTTCCAAATAGTATAAGGGTTATTATAACCGCCGCGGGCTCAAAGTTGAGGGATATGAGGGCGCTTATCGTTCCGAGTGCTATTAGGGAGTTCATGTTTAAGGAGAGTTTAACAAAGCCCATAATTCCAGATTTGAGTATCGGATAGCCTGCAAACAGCACCACAAATGCGGCCAATATCCCCTGTAAAACCGTATTGTCAAAGGGTTTTATCCCCAAGTGATGCCCCAATAAAACCAATACGGTAGGGGGCAGGCTTATCAAAAACCTCTGAAATAGTGTTAAATCCCTTTCCCTTTTTACACCTTCCCCTTCAATTTCGTATGTATATCCGCTTTTTTTAACGATCCGTAAAATGTTTTCTTCTGAAATCTGCAAAGGTGAATAAATTACAAACAGCCTATTTCCAACCGTTTCAACATCTACCTTTATGACCCCATCTAAATTTTCCAATTCCCCCGCAACCTTTCTTAAACCGTCATAATCGGCGTCCGGTAGTTTAACAGTTATCTCCCCGTAGGATATAACATAACCGAAATCCCTTAACTCTTTGCTCGCCTCTTGGAGTTTTTCCGGGTCATCAACCAAAATTACAGCCCTTCCCGATGCAAAATCAACGGATACTTCGCTAAAACCCTTTGATTTTAGGACATTTTCTACGGTTCTTGCACAGGAATTACATGTCATCCCCCTTACGGGGAGAACGAGTTTCTTCAAAAATGGCCGGGGAGGGAGTCGAACCCCCGACACAGGGATTTTCAGTCCCCTGCTCTACCGCCTGAGCTACCCGGCCGAAGCGGATATTATAAGGTTGAAAAACCCGGTTTATAACCCTTTGACTTATAACATCCTGTCGGGTGCGCTTACACCTAAGAGATTTAGCCCCACCTTTAAAACATTCATAACGGCGATGGAAAGCGTTAATCTCTGGGAAGCCCTTTTATCCCCAACAACCCTGTTATTCTGATAAAATCTGTGATATGCATGGGAAAGTTCAATTAAATAATCCACCAAAAGGTTTGGGCTGAATTCCGGAGAAATGCCTTTGGAAACCCCAAAAAGATAAATTTCCCTCAAAGATGCCGGAAGGGTTTTTATAAGGTAATACGGAAAGAATTGTAAAACCCTTGCCAGATTTCTCTCATCTTCGTTGTAAAAATCCTTTATACTTTCCCCTTCAATCCCGTTGGCATAAGCGTAATCCAGAAGGCTTTTTATCCGCGCGTGGGCGTATTGGGTATAATATACGGGGTTTTCAACTCCCGCCTTTTTCGCAAGGTCTAAATCAAAGTTTAGTTCCGAGGAAGGTGATCTCATAAGCATAAAGAACCTAACGGCATCCTTACCAACCTCTCCAACCAAATCGTCTAAGGTATAAATCCTACCCTCCCTTTTTGACATCCTAAGCCTTTTTCCCCCTTCAAACAGATTAACCTGACCGTTTATTATTACGCAATATTCCCCATTTAAACCGTAATAATCCTTTAAAACCTCAACCATACCCCTCATTCTGGGAACATACCCGTGGTGATCCGGACCAAAAATATCAACTAAAAAGTCGTATCCCCTTATGAGTTTGTAAAGATGATATGCAGAATCCCAAAAGAAGTATGTGGGTTCTCCGTTTGACCTTATCAAAACCCTATCCTTTTCATCCCCAAACTCGGAACTTCTAAAATAGAGGGCATAACCCTTTTTACATTTTTCAACGGCCTCATTAAATTCCTCTTCCTTGAACTCCAAAACCTCATCATCCTTTGAGTAATACAGGAGCCCCTTATCTTTTAAAGCCTTTAAAACCCTATTTGGATAATCCGAATTGCGTATTTGAGATTCAAAAACGAATTTGTTAAATACGATTCCATACCTTTCAAGGCTTTTCTTTTGGTCTTCTAATATCCTGTGCGCTATTTCCCTTCCGAATTCTTCCAAATCCTGAATACTATCAGCCCTTTTTGAAAATTCAGCGGCTAAGTCGTTTATATAATCCCCTTTATAACCATCTTCCGGGAAAGGATACTTTTCTGCGTTTATCTTGTGCAAGACGGACAAGGCTAAGTTTATTATCTGATTCCCGCAATCATTAACATAATATTCCGATTCCGCATAAAAGCCCAAAAACCTTAAAATCCTAACAATTGCATCCCCAACAGCCCCCGCCCTCGCATTGGCAACATTTAAAGGCCCCGTAGGATTGGCGGATATGAATTCCACCAAAACCTTTTTGTTTATATCCCTTTTTAAATCCACCCCTTGGGCTAAGGTATTCACCACATCGCATAAAAAATCATCACCGACCGAAAAGTTTAAATATCCGTTTACGGCTTTGATTTCTATTCCCTCAATATTTAAACTGTTGGCGATCTCCTCCGCTATAACCTTGGGGGGTTTTCTTAATTCCTTTGCCTTTTTAAAGGCTAAGTTCGTGTAATAATCCCCGAATTCCGGGTTTTGCGTTTTTTCCAACTCCACCAAACCGAGACCTTCCTTTAAAGTGCTTAAAATCTCAAAATAAGGAAATTTCATCGGACCGGAAATTCTAATTCCGAATGCTTTTTCATATCCCCCTTAAAATACTCGGTATGCTATTGTTGATTTCTCAGTTTGCCGAACCCGATATTATTGAACTTGAAAAAAGGCAATATAAGGGTTTGTATTCCGCAGAACTCTTGGCTTGGCCGGATGTTGAAACCACCGCATACGACATAAGAAAGTATTACATAAAAATGGCCATTTATGGTGGGCAAATACAAAACGCAGAAATAGGCATAAAACTTCAAGCGAGAAGCCCTTTTGATAGTATATCATTAAACCTCGTGGATATAGTCCTTGACAGTTTGAAGGATAACGGGGGAAACCACTTAACGCATACATATTCCGGGACTGGAACGAATAGGATGTTAATAATAAACCTTCCATATACGGTTAATACGGGTGATACCCTTTGGATATGGGCGTATTATCACGGATCCCCCGCTTCTTCTTGTGGCTCCTTTGGTTCCGGATTGACCATAGAGGGGGATACATTCGTTTATGCGGATAATGAACCGTATAATTTCAGGTGTTGGGTTCCCTCTTGGGATCAACCTTATGAGAAGGCGGATGAGGGTGTTGAGTTTGAGATAACGGCAAGGGGTGATATGGAAGTTGTGGCAAACGGCGTTTTAATTGATACTTCCAGAACGGGAAGTTATAAGAGGTGGCATTACAGACATTCCTACGCGATAGCCCCATACCTCATAACCTTTGCCATAAGAGACCTACAATACAACGAATGGACATGGAACTACGGTGCGATAAGTATGCCAGTTAGGGCTTACATACCCCGTGGTAGCGGATGGACAACCTGGGGGTCGCATTTAACCCGAATGCTTACCGCTTTTTCAAACAGGTACGGGGTATATCCCTTTTACGGCGAGAAATACGAGCAATCAATAGTTTTGCCCGGTGGGTGGGCTATGGAAGATCAAACCAATTCATTTTTCGGTGGGCCTTATGGAAACTCAACCCAAGCCCACGAGTTGGCCCACCAGTGGTGGGGTGATTTGGTAACCTGCGGGACATTTAAGGATATATGGCTTAATGAAGGTTTTGCCACATATTCCGAATTGATATGGAAAGAAGATTCCGGTGGTTTTACCGCGTATAAAAACTTTTACATAAACAGGGTGGAAACCCGATTTTTTTCCTACGCATCTTTCCCCGGAAAAACTGTTTATAACCCGGGTCCTTCCTTAAACGACATATTTTCAATATACACATACGAAAAGGGTGCAGCGGTTTTGCATATGCTAAGGTATGTATTGGATAAGGATACCGCATTGTTTTTCGGTGCATTGAGGCATTATAGGAACAACCACGAGTTTTCATACGCCCTAACCTCCGAGTTTATAAACGATGTTATGACTTATACCGGTAGGGATTTAACCTGGTTTTTCAACCAATGGATATATAGCCCGGGATGGCCTATATACGATGTAAGGTGGCAAAAGAACTTTAACGGTAGCAGTTGGGATTTGTATTTAAGGATAATCCAAACCCAGCCTTCAAGCGCTCCAATATTCAAAATGCCATTGGAAATAAAGGTTTCGTACTCTTCGGGTGATACGACTATAAAGGTTTGGGATTCCTTATCCGTACAAGACTTTATAATATCCCTACCCAACGAACCCCTTAGTATAGCCTTTGACCCAGATTACTGGGTACTTGAAGAGCATACGGTGAGATACGACAGCTCCCTTGCTATTCTTGAAGATGTTGGTAATACCCGTATGGGTATAAGCATAAGGGTTGAAAGGGGATATGTTGAAGTGTTATCATATCTCGGTGAATTCGGGATATACGATACAAGGGGTAGGGAGGTTTTTAGAGGTGGAGAAAAGGGTAAAATAAAACTACCCAAAGGTGTTTATTTTGTGAAATCCGGAGGTGTTGTTAGGAAATTCTTGGTGAAGTAAGATTATGGTTTTGGAAGGTAAAAGCGTTGAGCAGGAGTATTTACGGGAGCTTTTAACCCTTAGGGAGAGACTAAAAAAGAGACCCGTTTTAAAGGTTATAACGGATGAATCCGAGGATTCAAAGGCTTATGAAAGGTCTATTAAAAGGGTTGCTAAAAGGTTGGATGTTGAAGTTGTTTATGATGGGGATGCTGATGGTGTAATAAATTTAGGGAAAGAAAGTGTAAATATACCCCCGGATTTGGACATTGAAGGTATATCCCCTTACCACCTCGGCTTACTGTCCTATGGAAATCCGAAATTTTTACCACCCACACCATACGCCGCTATAAAGATTTTGGAGTTTTACGGTTTTGAGATTGAGGGGAAGGTTTGCACAATAGTTGGAAGGAGTGTTAGGGTTGGTAAGCCTTTGGGTATGTTGATAATTTTAAGGAACGGGACGCCGATAATTACACATACAAGAACCCCGGATGTTAAAAAATTTACAAGGATTAGCGATTATGTATTTTTGTCCGCGGGTATAGGGGAATACTTTGGAAAGGAATATTTTACGGAAAATTCCATAGTCGTTGATATATCAACGGTTTTTAAGGATGGAAAACTTGTGGGTGACGCGAGGTTTGAGGAGTTAAAAGACTATGTTAAAGCCATAACACCCGTTCCGGGTGGTGTTGGAAGGATTACAACATTGGTTTTGTTTGAAAACCTATTCAAAAAACTCCTTGAAGAAAACCTCCCATAAATAGTCCTCAAAATACCCCTTCAAAAGGGCAATGAGTTCCAACTGATAAAGCATACTCATACGGGTGGGTTTTGTGTATTTCCTGCTCTTTTTAGCGTAATCAACGAGGTCGTATATACCTTCAATTTTTTTATCCCGGGTTTTTGTATCCATAATCGGGTATTATAAATGGGTCCTATTGGACTTGCAAAAACCCAATAAAAACATACCCCAACGGTATAATACCCACCTATGAAATACGATGTCGTAATAATAGGTTCTGGACCGGGGGGTTATGTTGCGGCCATAAGGGCGGCGCAGTTGGGATTAAAAACCGCAATAATTGAAAGGTGGAAACTCGGAGGTGTTTGTTTAAATGTAGGTTGCATACCCACAAAGGCTTTATTACACGCATCGCACATATACCATGAGGCAAAGAACGGGGAAAAATATGGGATAAGGGGGAGCTTGGAATTGGATATTGCGAAAACGAACAGGTGGAAGGAAGGGGTTGTGGATAAGTTGGTTAAAGGTGTGGAGTTTTTGTTGAAAAACCAAAAGGTGGAGATATTTTACGGTGAGGGGTTTGTTGAAAAACCAAATGAGGTAAAGGTTAAAACCAATAAAGGCGTTGAAACCCTTGAAACGAAAAACATAATAATAGCAACGGGTTCAAGGATTAGGGAGTTAAAGGGGTTTGAGGCGGATGGAAAACTCATTTGGAACAGCGACCATGCGGTTTCTTTTCCGGAAATCCCAGAAAGCCTTTTGGTCGTAGGAGCGGGTGCTGTGGGTTTGGAGTTTGCACAGTTTTACAAAATGGTGGGCTCTAAAAGGGTAGTGGTTATAGATATAGCGGATCAGATAGTTCCGGGGATGGATAGGGAAATGGCAAGATATTACCAAAGGGTTCTTAAAAAAGAGGGTTTGGAATTTTATCTAAGCGCGACTTTAAAGGATGTTTCGGAGGACGGAACGGTTGTTTTTGTATCCGAAGGTAAGGAATACAAGGAAAAATTTGATAAAATCCTTATGGCCATAGGCAGGATACCCAATTCCGAAGGGTTTAAACATTTGGGGATAAATATGGACGAAAAGGGGTTTATAAAGACGGACGATAAGATGGAAACAAATGTAAAGGGTATATACGCAATAGGAGATGTATCCGGGCCACCTCTCTTGGCGCATAAGGCTTCAAAAGAGGGGATAGTCGCGGTTGAAAACATAGCGGGGTTGTATTCAAGGGCGGATTGGAGGGGGATACCATCGGTTATATATACCTATCCGGAATTTGCAAGCGTGGGATTTGGTGAGGAACAGGCCAAGGAGTTGGGTTATAATGTAAAAGTTGGGAAATTCCCGTTAAGCGCATCCGGAAGGGCTTTAACCATGGGGGGTGTTGATGGGATGGCAAAAGTCGTGGTTGATGCGGATACGGACGAAATCCTCGGGGTTCATATAATAGCGCCGGAGGCATCCTCGTTAATAGCAGAGGCTACATTGGCATTGGAGGTTATGGCAACCGCCGAGGATATAGACTTAACCATCCATCCACACCCGACAATTTCGGAAATCCTAATGGAAGCGGCGGGAAATGTCCATAAAAGGGCCATACACATTATAAACTAATCACATCCGGCCGGAACTATAAGCAATTTACCCTTGATTTCAATATTTCCACCGAAAAGTTTTCGGGTATATTCGTTTTAAATCATCCTGTGGGCGAATTTCCCAACCTTTTGGCAATTATAACCTTGCCTTATCCTCAACCACCAACTTGGCGCATTTATTCGCCGCCCTTCTAACCCTTAATATGAAGTTTTGCCTTTCTTCCGGAGAGATCGCCCTCCTTGCATCCAAAAGGTTAAACACATGCGACATCTTTATAACCATATCATAAGCGGGATACAACAGGCCCTTCTCGGCGAGCTTGTGCGCCTCTTTCTCAAAGAATTCAAACATTTTACGGTACTCCTCTATATCCGCCTCCCCAAAGTTAAAATGGCAAAACTGTCTTTCAAATTCCCTATAAATATCCCCCCAGGTTAGTTCATCGTTAAACTTTATGTCAAAGACATTATCAACCCCTTGAACAAACATTGCTATCCTTTCCAAACCATATGTTATTTCGGCGCTAACTATATCAACATCAACACCGCCAACCTGTTGGAAATATGTAAATTGCGTTATTTCAAGACCATCAAGCCAAACCTCCCAACCCAAACCCCAAGCCCCAAGGGTGGGGCTTTCCCAATCGTCCTCAACGAGTCTTAAATCGTGCTCAGAAACATTTATCCCTATGTATTCCAAAGATTTTATATAGATTTCAACCACATCGTCGGGTGGGGGTTTTAATATCACCTGGTATTGGTGGTATTGTTGTAATCTGTTGGGGTTTTCCGCATACCTACCATCCTTAGGCCTTCTTGTGGGTTCAACATAAGCGGCTTTCCAAGGTTTTGGACCTAATGACCTCAAAAATGTTGCGGGATTGAATGTCCCAGCCCCAACTTCCGAGTTATAGGGTTGAAGTATTACACACCCCTGTGATTTCCAAAATTCGTGGAGTTTAAGGACTATATCCTGAAAGTTCAACTATTCCTCCTCCTCTTCCTCCGGTTCTTCCTCCGTCTCCTCGTAAATCCACGAATTCACCAGTTCCCTCGCCTTCTCTATATATTCCCCCGCCTTTCTGAAAATGTACGACAACTCTTGCTCCGTAAGCCTTCCGCTTTTAGCCTCTTCAATCTTATCTTCAAGGTCTTCAAGCAAATCGTATAGGCTTTGTATGAGAGTTTCGGGTGTTTCAACCTTGAACAAAATATCCTCAACATTCTCTTCCTCCTCCTCTTCGCTTGTGGGTTCCTTTGCCAAAGAATGTATATCGTCTATAATCTCCTCAATTAAAGTCCTCCAATCCTCTTCAAATCCCGTTGTATCTATCCAAAGGTCAAGTATTTCCTTTTCCGACATAAGTCGGGTATTATACCGCTGAAATCAGGGTATTACCATAACCGCCAAACCCCTGTCGGCGTATAGGTTTAATATTTTGGAGTGTAGGGTTTCTCCCCTTCCGAAAAAACCTCCACCCAGTTGGATTAACGGGAGAACCACGAGATCCGGCCTTTCCGCGTCAATGACCTTAATGAGGACATCTTCCGGAGAGCCGAAAAGCAACCTAACTTCGGTTTTTACATTAACTTCCTCCGCATCCTCAACCAAAGAGTATATTCCCCTTTCAACTTCCTGTTCAAACTCCCCAAAACTTATATCCAATTCGTCAAGGGGATTAACGGCCGAGACTATAAACAACTCACTCCCCAAATGATAACACAAAACTATGGCCGTTTTTACAACCTTTTTTCCCCTCGGAGAACCATCAAAATAAACTACAACTTTCCTAAACACTTATAGGTTTTCTATTAGGGCTTGTGTGTAATCCGTGGTGGAAAGTGGTTCTACGCCCATATGCCTTGCAAGGTCATATGTAACCTTTTTCTGCTCAAAGGTTTTAACGATGGCATCCTCTATGAGTTTGGCCGCTTCCATCCAACCCAAATATTCAAGCATCAAGACGCCCGAAAGTATTCCGGCAGTTGGATTTATAACATTCTTTCCCGCATACTTTGGTGCCGTTCCGTGAACGGGTTCAAACAGGGCATGATAATCCCCCACATTCGCCCCGGCCGCCAAACCCAAACCACCCACCAAAGCCGCAAGGGCATCCGATATATAATCGCCGTTAAGGTTAGTAGTTGCTATAACCCCATATTCATCGGGCCTTAATAGTATCTGCTGGAACATGTTATCCGCTATTCTGTCATTTACGAAAACCTTCCCCTCAACCCTTTCACCTTCCCCTTCAAAAACAACCTTATCGGAATACTCTTTCCTCAAAAGTTCATAACCCCAATCCCTAAAAGCCCCTTCCGTATATTTCATTATGTTCCCTTTGTGCATAAGGGTTAGAGTATGATATCCCTTTTTCAAGGCGTACTCTATCGCCTTTCTAACAAGCCTTTGGCTCCTAAATTTTGATATTGGTTTTATACCTATACCCGCATCTTCGGGTATATTGGCACCCATTTCTTCTAGGAGGAATTTCCTAACCTTATTGCATTCCTCGGAGCCCATAGGCCATTCTATTCCGGCATAAACATCCTCCGTATTCTCCCTAAAAACCACCATATTAACCTTCTCGGGATACCTTAGGGGGCTTGGAACTCCGGGAAAGTATCGTGAAGGCCTTATATTTGCGTAGAGGTCTAAAACTTGCCTTAATGTTACATTTAAACTCCTATATCCCCCTCCCACGGGTGTGGTTAGAGGTCCCTTTATGGCGACATAATACTCTTTGACAGCCTCTATTGTTTCCTCGGGTAAAAGTTCTCCGGTTTCTTTTAAAGCCTTTTCACCCGCCAAAACCTCCTTCCAGTAAATCTTCTTTTCCCCCTTATACGCTTTTTCCACGGCCGCGTCCAAAACCGCCCTTACAGAAGCCATTATTTCGGGACCAGTACCATCACCTTCTATATAAGGTATTATCGGGTTATCCGGCACAAAAAGTTTCCCATCAACTACCTTTATCTTTTCTCCGGCCATAACCAGCCATTTTACCGTTGAAAAGTTTTTATCGTGGGGTTTTTATCAAAACCCTTTCAAGGGCATAACCCAATCCAAAGAGTATTAAACCCCCAAAGAACAATATCCATTCCCATTTCAAACTGCCCCTAACTATACCCGCGTATAGTCCGAGAAACATCCAACCTATTCCACTCGCCTGTGCAAATTTCGCCACAAACAGACTAAAAAACCTCATCTCGGAAAAACAAATGTATTCTGAAAGGATATAACCTCTCCCAAATCCTCGTGGTTTAGCACCGATATATTCATAAACCCTACGGGGATATTATGCGAAACCGTTATACCAAAAGTGTTTCCAAAATTCCTATAAACCCCCCCAACCCCGATATCCCCAAAATCAAGGATTACCCCAAATGTAAAAACCTCATATATTCCGGGTCTCGCAAAGGAGTTTATAAAGAATGTCGCAAAGTTTCCCTTTAAATATCCCTCAAAGGCTATTATTGGTGTGTATAAATATCCCGCGCTTACCCAAACATCCAAAACTTCTCCCCTATTACCCGCGGATAACATCCCCCCTAAGGAGTTTTCGTAATAATCTCCAATTGATACCCAACCGTATATGGCGGATATTCCAAAACCCTTATATTTTCCACCGACATACAAAGAATTATCCCGAAATATTCCGTCCAATGTTCCAAAAAACCTAAAACCTCCCCCAACCCCCATATATCCCCATCCCAAAAAACCTTCATACAATTCCCCAAAAACCCTACTGCCTCCCCCTTTAAATGTTAAAACATCCGAAAACTTTGACGGAAAAAGATACTCCGGATTTCCGGAGGGATAAAAGCCCCTTATATCACCGATAAATGTTATAATCCACGGCAAATCAGTACATTTGTTGTGGTTTGCATTAAAAACTCCTCGGTTATAAGGCCTAACTCTCCGGGAGGTTCGGGGAAAACCATAAGGTCTATGTTGTTTTTTGTTGCCCAATAATATAATTCAAAGGAAGGGTTTCCCTCCAATATTACGGGTTCCACATTAACACCCGGGACGGACTTTTGGAGTTCAAGGCCTATCTCAAACCTTAATTCTTGTAATAGTTCGTTGGGGGAGTGTTCAACAAAGTGTTCGTCTATTACATGCACCCTATAAACCTTTGCACCAAAAATCTTTGCGAGGGCGAAAGCCATTAAAATGGGAGTTTTATTTTTACTTTCAAGACTTTCGGCAAATCCTATGGATTTTAAGCCTTTAAACTTCCCGCTTACAAGCAAAACATTCGTATGGCTATCCTTTGCCACATTCAACGCCGTGCTACCTATTGGAATTCTACTCTTGCCACCACCTTTAAATCCGAGGATGATTAGGCTATAATTCCCTTTTTTGGCGAAATCTACTATAACCTTATCCGGTTTCCCTTCCAATTCGTGAAAGTTATACCCGTTCTTTCTGAGCATATCACCGAGATAGGAGAATATTTCCTTTTTTGAAAGGTTTAGGTTGTTTTCCAACTCCTTATTCCATCCCACTAAGGGCATGTATATATCCGGTACGACTTGAAACACCGTTATGTAATCCACCAACGAATTCATACCCTCTCCCAAACCTTCACTCCAACTTTTAACATATTCCGTTATATCCGAACCGTCAACTGCTGCCAAAACCTTACTGAAAACCCTCACCTTTAACCTCCTTATTTATCGGTTAATATTCTAATTCCGGGTAAATCCTTACCCGCTAAGAACTCCAAAGTTGCGCCTCCACCTGTGGAAACGAACTCAAAGTCTTCAAGTGGTATATCAAACTTTCGTATGGCGGCCACCGTATCGCCACCTCCAACTATAACCTTTATACCCTCATCCTTTAAACAACTCAAAAATACCGCCAAGAGTTTCGTTCCACACTCAAAGGGTTCGCATTCGTACATACCCATAGGGCCGTTCCAAAATATCATCTTTGCACCTTTTAAAATATCCCTATACCTTTTAACCGTTTCAAAACCTATGTCATAACCCACATAATCCGAGCCCAAATCCTTTACCTCTTCAACCTCTTCTTCCTTAACATCCTTGCAGTCCTTTTCCCCCTTCAAAGCCACATGGTCTATAGGGAGTTCAACCTTATTTCCGTTATCGTTTATGAAGTTTTTAGCCCATTGTAGTTGACCCTCCTCAACCTTAGATTTACCCACATTCTCACCCTTAGCCTTCAAGAATGTATATGCCATGGCACCCCCTATGAGTATCTTGTCGGACTTATCCACCAACTTTTCAAGGATCGGGATTTTATCACTTACCTTTGCACCTCCGAAGAGGACATAAAAGGGTTTTTCGGGATTTTCTCTAACCTTTGTAAGGTTTTCCAACTCCTTTTTCATCAGTAAACCCGCAAACCTCTTTTCAAAGAATTCCGCAATTGCGCTTACGGATGCGTTTTCCCTGTGGGATACGGCAAAGGCGTCATTTACATAAACATTGCCGAACCTTGCGAGTTTCTCCGCAAACCCCCTATCGTTTTCCTCTTCCCCTTCCCAAAACCTCAAATTTTCAACTAAAACAACCTTATGACCTTCCGGAATTTCCTTTTCCAAATCGTCGTGGAAATAAACCTCAAATCCCAACTTATCCTTCAAATAATCCGCAACGGGTTTTAATGAGAGATTCTCATCCTTACCTTTGGGGCGACCGCTATGAGATAGGAGTATAATGCTTTTTGCCCCATATTTCAGGAGTTCCTTTATGGTTTCCAGCGTGGAATCTATGCGAAAGGTGTCCTCTATTTTGCCATCCTTTACGACATTGTAATCAACCCTAAGGATTACCCTTTTATCCTTAAAATATCCCGGTTCGTCCGTTATGCACAACTTGTTCATAAGGAAGGTATTATACCGCTGAAAAAGATGCTTATATATACAGATTTTTGAAAACCTCTTAACATAAAAACCACTTCGGGCATATAATATTAACATAATATTAACATTATGAAAAGGGCATTTTTATGGATTTCTACTTTATTGGTTGCGTTTTTAGGGTTTGCCTATGCCCAATTTCCCCCAAGACATGTTGCCCTCGGTAATTGGCTTATGCTCCACGGCTCCTTGGGTCATAACGGTTTTGGGGCATTGAAAGGTCAAATAACTTCTTGGAGTGTTAAATATACTGTAAGTTTATGTTCCGGAGAGTCCCAACCGGCCGTTGCGGATGTAAATGCCGATGGATTACCCGAGATAGTATTCAACTGCTATGGGAGCTCAAATGTTTATGCCGTTAGGGGTACAAACGGAACAATACTATGGACATCTGCCACAAGTGGGGGTTCTTGGGGGGCACCTGCGGTGGCGGATATACTACCTTCAACACCCGGTTTGGAAATAGTAGTCTGTAATTCTTCCGCAACGAAACTTTTAAACGGACAAACCGGTACGGTTATATGGACATCACCTTATGGTTGTGGCGGTAATGCGGGAGCCCCGGCGGTGGCGTATGATGGAGCGGATACATTGGTTTTGGTTAATAACGGTACAACATTATACGCATTAAGGGCATCCAACGGTACCCTTGTGTGGTCTGCAACAACTGGGGGTTCAACGCTCGTAGGGATAGCCAAATCTCCGGCCGTTGGGGATATAAACGGTGATACATCGTTGGATGTTGTTGTAGGTGGGAATGGTACGGTGTATGCTTACAGATTTACGGATGGGGCGCTTTTATGGACGCGTTCTGTTGGAACCAGATATAATACGAGAACACCTGCTACCCTTGTTGATCTTACGGGTGATTGCGTTGATGAAGTCCTTATCTCGGATGATAACGGGAATATTTATGCCTTAAACGGTGTAGATGGTTCTTCTATATGGACATATAACATATCCGGGCAAATGGCCTGCGGGCCAATATCCTCTGCGGATGTAAATGGCGATGGAATTGTGGTTCTCCCGGAAGAACTGTGGTTATAAACGGGGCTACCGGAACTTTAA
>CAYRSH010000010.1:0-21176 GCA_964426895.1 uncultured bacterium | reverse complement strand
AATTGTGGTTCTCCCGGAAGAACTGTGGTTATAAACGGGGCTACCGGAACTTTAATATGGCAACAAACATTTAATGGTCCAAACATGACCCATGGGGGTGGAAGGGTTGTTTCCGATTTTGATAGTGATGGCCAACTTGAAATAGCGGTGGTTCCATACTCATCTTCTATGATGTGTTTCGGAGACGGTATTTTTAGGATGTTTAACGCATCTACGGGGGCAATAGAATGGACTTCCGGCGGGATTGTTGGTGAAGGTTCATCATTTGCGGATGTTGATGGAGATGGATGCTCGGAGATTTTGGTTTTACCATCGGCGGGTACGAGTACCTTAATAGTTGTTGATGACAATACCGCGGTTTCCTGTGGATTTCATCCGTATAACGACACCTGTGGGGTATTGGGTTATGAGGATCCCGTTAATGTTGATGAGGGTGAGAGTGTAAAGAGGTTGGAAGTTCAATCCGGTAAAGGGTATATAATCTTAGTTTCAAACTATCCGACTTTTGCAAGGATTTATACACCCAATGGTAGGTTGATAACATTCCTTAAAACAAACGGTCGTAAAACCGTATTTCTCCGAAAGGGGGTTTATATAGTCAAATTTACCGATAAGACCTTTACGGCTGTGGTCAAGTAAAACCCTTAACCCTTTTCACCCTTATAATATTTAACCCGATGAAAAACCAAACTTTATATCCGCCCTCAACTTTGTACGATATTGCCCTGCACCTTGAAAGGTTTCCCGGTGGGGAAATACTTCTAACAAGCGTTGGTCTGTTGGAAGACCTATTGGCGCAGGCAAGGGCAAATTCCGTTTGGGGACTAACATTTGGTTTGGCGTGTTGTGCGATTGAAATGATAGCGAGTTATATGGGTAGGTTTGACCTTGAAAGGTTTGGAACCATTACGAGGGCAACCCCGAGGCAGGCGGATTTAATGATAGTCGCGGGTACGGTAACAATAAAGATGGCCCCAAGGCTGAGGAGATTATACGAGCAAATGCCCTATCCGAAATGGGTGATAGCAATGGGTTCATGCGCCATATCCGGCGACCATTATAGGAATGTTTATAGCGTGGTTCCCGGCGTTGATAAAATAGTACCGGTTGATGTTTATGTTCCCGGATGCCCCCCTTCACCCGAGGCTTTAATAGATGGAATTAGGCAATTACAGGAAAAGATAAAGCTGCAAGCCAAAGAATTGAGGAAAAGGAAGGGATGAAAAGGGCTTTAATAATTTTCGGTTTGTTGGCAGGATTTGTGGGAAGGGTTTATGCGGATGCCAACGCGGCGGGGGCTGTTGTTTTAACCATTTACCCCGGTTCTAAGGCCATAGGTATGGGTGGGGCTTTTTCCGCAATTGCGGATGACCCGTCAACAATTTGGTATAACCCCGCGGGCCTAGGAACACTTGAAGGGGGTATTCTGTATTTCGTCCATGCCCCTTGGTTGAGAACTTTGGTGCAAACGGGTGACTCTTATTTTGAGTTTGCGAGTTTAACATCAAAAACATCATTTGGAACCTTTTCCTTTTCTTTCACATATTTAACGGTTGGTGAGGTTGATCTCGTTTATGATGGTATAGATTATGGGACAACTACCCCCTTTGATATGGTTTTCACGCTTGGATACGGTAGGGAGTTGTTAAAAACCAACCTTGGAAACCTTTATGCCGGGGGTGCCGCAAAGTTGTTATATTCCTTCTTAATACCGAGGCAGATACTTATAAGGATGGGGGATGACCCCAATAGCGGGTCCGCTTGGGCTTACGCCGTTGATGGCAGCGTTTATTTGAGGAAATGGCCGGGTTATAGCGTATCCTTTGGACTTATGAATTTTGGCCCGGGAATAAGGTATGGAAACTCCCCACCCGACCCCTTGCCTTACAGCGCAAGGCTTGGGGTTGCATTGGTTCCCGTTTACGATACGGTGAACAAACTCCAAATATCATTTGATATTCACAAAGTCTTGGTGTATATAACCAAGGATATTAGGGAAACGGGTATAGATAGCGTTTTGGCGGACGCTTGGATGCACATAGGGGCAAACTACACATTTTACGACCTGGTATCTTTCAGGGTTGGATACTTCTACGACAAAAGGGGTGCCCGTATAGGTTGGACATTCGGAGGGGGGATAAATTACAAAGGCCTATTCTTAGATATAGCGGACGATACGAACATATACGAGTTTAACAAAAGCGGAGATGTTGATGTTAAGGCGAATTTGAGGTTTGGGGTGGGGTTTGTAAAGAGGAACTTTAAACTGTTTTAGAATGCCAAGGGTTTTAATAGTTGATGACGAGGAGGACATTCTTTATGGCTTATCGGTGATTTTGAGTAGGGGGGGTTGGGAAGTTTTAACGGCAAGGGGTGTGGAAGAAGCAAGGGAAATTTTAAACACCCAACCCGTTGATGTCGTGGTTACGGATGTAAGGATGCCCGGTGAAAGCGGTCTTGTCTTCTTACAGGAGATAAAATCCACTAAAAAAGACCTTAGAACCGTGATCATGACGGCCAAGGGTTCTCCCGAAATGGAAAGGGAAGTGGTTTCAATGGGTGCGGATGCTTATGTTGAAAAGCCCTTTGACCTTGATTACTTCATGGGGGTTTTAAAGAAGGTTTTGACATCAAAGGGGTTTAGGGGTGTAATGCAGGAATTAACCCTTGTAGATGTCCTCCAACTATTGGCGTATGAAAGCGGTACGGCTTTGGTTGAGGTATCATCGGTTGAAGGTATGGGGAGGATATGGATAAAGGACGGAAAGGTTGTGCACGCGGAAATAGGGGAAATATCGGGGGTTGAAGCCTTTGAAAGGATTTTGTCCCTTGAAGGGGGTTCCTTCTCGGTTAAAAGGGGTGTGGAAACCGATAAACAAACGATTTCCGAATCCCTTGACTCCTTACTATTAAGAACCGTATCCGCTTCGGAAGAGGCTCAGGCCCAGCAATCCGTGGATTTAGAGAGTTGGTCCCTCCTCGGTTCCTTTGAGGTTGAAGAAGAAATACCCGAAGATGTTAAAAATAAGGCAAACGATATAATAGAAAAGGTTGAAACCCTTAAAGGTGTGAAAGGTGTTGGGGTATTGATAGGGGAACACTATATTTCCTCGGATAGTGCAAATATAACCGAGGAATCGGCAAAAAGCGTAAAGAAACTCCTCAAATCCCTACAAAGGGAAGAATTGTTCATACCCGGAAACCCGGATTATTATTTCGTTTTTAAAGGGGAAGACTTGATATGCTTAGAAGTGGAGGGCTTGCCGCTGGCGGTATTGAAGGTAGAGATAAGGAAGTTGTTTTAAATAAGGCTTTATACAAGGGGCATTTCCTCCTGAGTTCCGGCTATCATTCCGAGTATTACTTTGAAAAGTTTAGGATTTTGGAAAACCCAGTACTTTTGAGGAAGTTTTCCAAAAAACTCGCCGAGGAGTTTGCGGGTTTTGATGTTGAGTGGGTTGTGGGCCCTTTTACGGGTGGGGCAATTTTAGCGTACGATGTAGCATCCGTTATGGGTATAATGGCCGCATATGCCGAAAAAGAGGGGGAAAAAAGGGTTTTAAAAAGGGGGTACGATCTTTACGGAAAAAGGGTTGCGGTTGTGGATGATGTATTAACAACTGGAAGGTCTTTAAGGGATACATACGAGGCGGTTTTAAGGGAAGGGGGAAATCCGGTTGTTGCGGGGGTTATGGTTAAAAGGGGAGAGGTGGAAATAGGAATTCCATTGTTCTATGTCCTTGAACTTGGCCTTCCAACATATCCCGAAACGGAATGCCCTTTGTGTAAGTCCGGTATACCTTTGGAGATAAGGGGAAAGGGAGGTGTATAGTTTATTGAGGAAACTGTTGTTCTCACTTGACCCAGAACTATCGCACAATTTGACGATTAAGGGTTTATCCTTTATAAAACCCGTATTGTTGGAGGTTTTCAACGGTAGAAAGGTGGAGAAGACAAGGGTTTGGAATATTGAATTCTTTGGAAAATTGGGACTTGCAGCCGGTTTGGATAAGAATTGCGATGTTGGGAGTTTGTGGGGGGCATTTGGCTTTGGATTCGTTGAAGTGGGCACAATAACACCTTTACCGCAATCGGGAAATCCAAAGCCGAGGCTTTTCAGGTTGGAAAAAGAAAATGCGATAATAAACCGTATGGGTTTTAACAACGCGGGCGTTAAGGTTGCAAAGGAAAGGCTTTTAAGGGATCCGAGGGTTGTACCCATTGGTATAAACATAGGGAAAAACAGGGATACGCCAAACGAAAGGGCTTATGAAGATTATATATTTGTTTTAAGGGAATTGTACGATTTGGGCGATTATTTTGTGATAAATGTTAGTTCTCCGAATACCGAGGGGTTGAGGGAACTACAAAAGGGGGAAAACCTTGAAGTTATATTGGGGGAAATTTGGAGGTTTAGAAGGGGAAAACCCTACAAACCCGTTATGGTTAAACTCGCACCGGAAGTATCGGGTGAGGATTTGGAAACAATAGCCAAAATTTGCGAGAAAAACGATATAGATGGGGTTATATTGACGAATACCTTAAAGGTTGAAAACGGGGGGTTGAGCGGAAAACCTCTGTTTGAGATCTCAAACACTAAGATTTCAGAATGGGTAAAAATAAGCAATATCCCCGTAATAGGGGTTGGGGGGATATTCTCTTTAAGGGATGTTGAAAAAAAGTTATATTTGGGAGCGGTTTTAACGCAGGTTTATACGGGTTTTGTGTATAGGGGTTGGGAAATCTTTCAACCTTAGAATGCCCATTCAATGAGATATTTGGATTTTGAACAGCCTTTGGCTACCCTTGAAGAGGAACTGGAAAAACTTAAGAAAAAAGCGGATGAAACGAAGGACGAAAACCTTTTGAAAAGGGTTAAGGAGTTGGAAAAGAACTTGGAAGAATTGAAAAAGGAGATATTTTCAAACCTTACAAGGTGGCAAAAGGTGCAATTGGCAAGACACCCGGACAGGCCATACCCTTTGGATATAATTCAGAGGATTTGCGATGATTTTATAGAGTTGCATGGTGATAGGTTGTTCGGAGATGATAAGGCCATAGTTGCGGGGTTGGGAAAAATAGAGAATTACGGGGTTGTAATAGTTGGAATACAAAAGGGAAGGGAAACCGAGGAGAAGATTAAAAGGAATTTTGGTATGGCGCATCCCGAGGGGTATAGGAAGGCTATAAGGATGTTCTCCTTGGCCGATAAACTCGGTTTGCCGGTTTTAACCCTTGTTGATACTCCGGGTGCGTATCCGGGAATAGGTGCGGAGGAGAGGGGTCAGTTTTCGGCAATTGCTTATAGCATTAAGAAGATGTTGGAAATTAAAGTTCCCACGATCTCCATAATCACCGGTGAGGGTGGAAGTGGAGGGGCGTTGGCTATTGCGGCCGCCGATAGGGTTTATATGCTTGAATACGCGATATATTCCGTAATCTCACCGGAAGGGGCGGCAAGCATATTGTTTAGGGATGCGGGTAAAAACAAAGAGGCCTCTGAGGTTTTAAAATTAACCGCCGACGACCTTTTAAGGTTTGGCATAATAGACGGGATAATAAAGGAGCCCTTAGGGGGTGCCCATAGGGACTACGATGAAACCGCAAGGAGGATAAAGATAACATTTTTAAAGGCTTTTAGGGAGTTGAGGAGAAAGGGTAAGGAGGCATTGCTTAGGGAGAGGTATAAGAAATACCGCAAAATGGGGGCATGGGAAGTGATTGGCGAAAAACTCCCCCCAATAGAAGGGTAGCAACTTTATAATATCTTCCCTATGATTTGGCTTGTTCTATCATCACCAAATTTTATAAGCGCCAAGGGGTATGAGGCCCCTAAGTATCAAAAGGTGGAGCCGGTACTTCCCAAGAGGAGCACCGTAAAGGCTCCGAGAATACTCGGGGGAGGACCGGATGGCTTTGGATACACATATCTATCCACGCAGGACGGAGATGCGGTAACATTCAACTTCATAGACATATCCTCCACTGGAACGCCTATGAGTGCTGGTGATGACTGGTGCTCGGGTGCTTCAACACTTTATTACCTCGGATTCTCCTTCCCCTTCTACGATAAAACCACGGATTCCATATCAATATGCTCTAACGGAACCGTGGTGTTAAATAATAAGCACGATTATTTAGGTTTCAGTAATACATCCCTTCCGAGCAATTCTTATGGTAATCACGGTTTTGTGGCGGTATTTTGGGATGATTTGAATCCAGCGGCATCCGGCGCGGATGACATATATTTCCAAGCCTTCTCCACCTGTCCCGATGGATATTCCGGAAAATGTGCCGTTGTTCAGTGGAATAATGTTCCGAGGTATGGCAGAAGTATCTTTATGACATTTGAGGTAATCCTTTACGATAACGGGAATATAAAGATACAATACAACAGCACGATAGATTATAGCGACGCGACCGTCGGTATTCAGGATTCAACCGCCGCTGCGGGAACTAATCCCACATGGTACCTTGAATATGTTTATGGTGGCTCACCCTCTACGCATATACCCGACAGCGGAACAGCCATACTGTTCCAGCCGCCGGTACCCATTGATTACGATTTGAGGGTTGTTAATATCACACCCTTGGGTCTTGTTGAGGTAGCACCCATAAGCATAGTGGCCACGGTAAGGAACAACGGAAGCGTAAATACCACAAACTCCCCCATATACCTTTTCGTTTATGATACATCCACGAGTACATTGGTTTTTGCGGATACCCAATTGGCCTCAATACCGGCCCTAACATCCAATAACATAACATTTGACCCCTTCACACCTTCTCCGAGGTCATTTTACCGCGCGGTTGTAATCGCCGGAGAGCCTATGGATACGGTTCATGACAACGATACACTCTCCGGAATACTCAGAACTTATTATCTATTTGGGGATGTTCTCGGAAGTTGGACATTCCCGGGTTTGGGAGATGGTAGCGGTTATAGTTTTGCGGGTATAACATACGCACCGGATAGCGGTAAGTTTTATGTAATTTCCATGAACCCGCCTTCAAGCGTGTTTGAGTTTGACCCGACAGACCCCGCCGGGACATTCAGTCGGGTTACAACCTGGACCCTCCACCCATTTTTTGGTACATACGACATACCTTGGGGTATAGCATATGTGAATGGAAACTTCTGGGTATCCCATATTGGATATAATGGCTCTTCCTTTGTGGGGAACAAGATGGGTATATACGATGGAAATGGTAATCTCATAGACAGCTTTGATATCTGGGCAAACATTGAAAGCGGTTCTTGGATGGCGGGTTTGGATTACGATAGGGTTGATAATGTCGTCTTGGGTGTTTATGTCGGTGGGTCAAACAACATATATAAAATAGACCCCACCAGTTATAGCAGTGTTGGCACAATACCCAACCACACGGGTGTTTCCCTTAGGGGTATAAGTTCGTTCCCTGAGGCGAATAGAATATATTACGGTGGATGGAACCAGGATATGATTTACAGCATAATAAGGAGTTCCTTGGCCGTAAACGACAGCGCAGATATGGTTAGTATGGCCGATGTTGATGTTTGGAACTACTGCCCGGATAGTACCGCTCCAATATTCGCCTTCATAACCCTAAACGATGCTAACAATACATTGGTAAAGATGGCCACGGGATTTTACTGCGATCAGTTGGGTGTTTCCGAAAGGGTTGCAAGCAAACGGTTTGAAAGTATAAAGGTTTCCGGAAGGACGATAACTTTCAACGGTTCCGGTAGTATATACGATATAACTGGTAGGAAGGTTGCGGAATTCAACAAGAAATACACCTTCCGTAAAGGTGGAATATACTTTGTGAAAGTCGGAGAAAGGGTATTCAAGGTGATAATACGGTAAAAAACCCGCGCAAAAGGGCTTGAAAGGGGGGCTTTAAGCCCCCCTATTTTTTTATAAATGCCCCTATGGATGACAGTATTAAAACCGCCAAAAATGCGACGATTATATACGGATCCTTATAACCCCAAAAACCCATTAGAGTTGCACCGAGGGAGGAAAGCCCTAAGATAACCCATAACTTTATCCTCTCGGGAAAAAACAGGTATAAAAATATGCTCAGAAAAAACAACCCCGCAAATAAAAAGGCCAATTGGCTCATATTTTAAACCTCCATCCTATCAAAAACCCCGCAAGGGAAACCGCTATACCTACGAAAAACAACTTTAATGTGAGGTTTTCCAATGGACTGTTGTATATAAACTTAACCTTATGCTTTCCCGTAGGTGCGCTTATGGCCATGAATGTTCCCCTAAACCTTTCAACATTTACGGCTTTGCCGTCGACAAATGCCTTCCAGTGGTGGTAATAGTTTTCCGTTAATACGAGTTTGCAGGGTTTGTCCGATGAATATTCCACTTCGTAAAATCCCCCCCTTGGATAGTAGTTCAAAACCCTAAGGTTTCTCATAATGCTATCCCCACACAAAAGGAAAAACCTCGGGAAATAATCCGGATTTTTTAATATTTCAAACCTTTGGTTTGAATATACGGTTTCGTACTTTTGGATGTGTTCCCCAAGTTTTGAAAATTCGGGATAGTTTTGTATTTCTTCCCTTAAACCCCTTGGTGCTATTACAAATTTAACCCCAAGGGTATCCAATACCTCCGGATTGTTCCTTATCTTTTTGCACAAAAACGGATTAAACATTAACCCCTCACACTTTAAATATTCGTAATAAGTCTTCATCTGTTGCCCGTGATGCCCCCCAACACTTTGGATTCCGAATAAAACCAAATAGTTATCGTCCATCTTATACCCCAAATCCAAGACCCTATAAATACCTTTGTTTTCTTCAAGGTATGCTGCTATATCATCCTTTGCAAAATAAACACTTTCGTTTATGGGTTTATAAAATGGGGATTTGCTTAAAAAGTTGTCGGTAAATCCGACAATTGCTAAGAAAAATGGGGTGGTTAAGGATTTTGGATTTCCCTTTATAAGCATATAAGCCAAAAACCATATAACCAGTGTTTTACTTATTGCGAAAAACCTATCTGTTGAGGTTGCCGAGAAAATCGCCAATCTTTCCATATCGCTTTCAAGACCCCAAATTGTTAAAGACTTCCCAAACATTAATAAAAACAATCCAACTATTAAACCGCCTATTATTACCCTTGGTGCCAATTCCTTTAACCTTTCAATATCCTTAAACGCAAACGCCCCGAGTCCAAAAACCAAAAACCCGAAAACGCCCGAAGCCATTGATTGTGCCCTAAAAAGTTTTACCATGGGGAAAAACTCATAAAACAGTGGAAATAGGGGATTTACCTTTGCCGTCATTAAAACAAAGAGTATAAACGCCGCAACGGATAAGGAAATAACCCTCCAATTCTTGAAGTTTGTTATAATTCCGATAACCCCAAAGAATACCAATATTGCCCCTAAATACTCGCTGTTTATCTTAAAGGGATTTGAACCCCAATACTTTTCAAAAACCCCCGAATACATTCCAAAGAACATGGAGAAAAAGTCCGCCCAATCCAAAGACCAACTCTTTGAAAACTCTATCCCCTTAACCTCACCCCTGAGGGAATATCCCCTTATGTACTCCCATTGGTTCCACAAAAACGGGGAACTTATGGCTATTGCTATTATCAACGAAAAAACCCCGTATAAAACCACCTTTAAAACCTTTTTGTATTCCTTTTGTCTCAAAGAATAAACAATCCACCCCAAAGCATAAATTAAAACCGCTATAAATGTGTAGTAAATCAACTGGGCATGCCCGGCATTCGTGGTTATACCCGCAAACAAACCGAGGAGTGCGGCGTATTTCAATTTCCCCTCCAATGTGCCCTCTAACGCCCAAAATATTGCGGGAAGATTGCAGATTATTGACATCTTGGCCAAATGCCCGCTGAAAACCAAACTCGTCCAAAATGTTGCCGTTGAATATGCAACGGATAGTAGAAATGCCCAATTCTTTTCAATTCCGAGTTTCCTTAAAAACAGATAACCGAATATATACGCCCAAATGGAATGGAAAACCATTGACAGGGATGCCGCATACCCCGGTTCCGTTATAAACCTAAAAATCTGGTTTATATAAAACACATCCGCATGGGGGGCACCCCAAAAGGGCATTCCACCAAAGATATAAGGGTCCCATTTGGGTATAGGTAGTTTTGATGCCATTTTGTGAAAGGGGTATGCGGCCGTTAAAAAATCGGTCATTATAAACATATTCCCTTTAATCCACCCGGGAAAAAAGAACACAAGGGTTAAAGCTACGGAAAAGGCGAAAAATATAAGGTCTTCCTTGTATTTGCGAAACATATGGGTGAAAATTCTAAGGTGGGAAATTTATCACCTTTAAACTATGCGGACTATGAGGGATGTGGTAATACTATCGGCGGTAAGAACTCCTATCGGGAAAATTTTGGGTAATTTGGCCCAGTTTAAAGCAACCGATTTGGGCGCCGTGGTTATAAAGGAGGCCGTTAAAAGGGCAGGGGTTTCACCCGAAAGGATAGAAGAGGTTATTATGGGGCAGGTTATTCAGGGTGGAAGCGGTCAAAACCCCGCAAGGCAATCGGCCTTGAAGGCGGGATTACCCCCAACGATTCCGGCGGAAACCGTTAATAAGGTTTGCGGTTCTGGTTTGGAGGCCGTTATGCAGATAACAAGGGCTATTAGGGTTGGGGATATAGATGTGGGGGTTGCTGGGGGTCAGGAATCCATGACAAACGCTCCCCATGCGGCTTTTATAAGGGCGGGTGTAAAATACGGGCCATTATCTTTGGAGGATTTAATGATAAAGGACGGGCTCTGGTGTGCCTTTGAAAATACCCATATGGGGAACTTGGCGGAATACACCGCAAGGGTTGCGGGGATAACGCGAGAACAGCAGGACTGGTTGGCATACGAAAGCCATAGGAAAGCCATTCAGGCCATTGATAACGGATGGTTTAAGGATGAAATAATCCCCTTAGAGGTTAAAACAAAAAATGAAACCGTTGTGGTTGATACCGACGAAACCCCGAGGAGGGATACGAGTCCCGAAAAATTGGCCGCTTTAAAGCCCGCATTTGAGAAGGACGGAACCGTCACAGCCGGAAACGCTCCCCCTCTATCCGATGGGGCATCCGCATTGGTATTGTCCTCTTTGGAGTTCGCGGAAAAGAACGGCTTAAAGCCTTTGGCGAGGGTTTTAGCATACGCCAACGGATTTACAGAGCCAAAAAACCTGTTCTTTGCCCCTACAATAGCAATTAAGAAGGTTTTGGAAAAACTCGGATATAAACACATAAACGAGTTTGACCTTATAGAGATAAACGAGGCTTTTGCGGCCCAAGTTCTCGCGGATCACAAGGAACTCCAATGGGATTGGGAGAAGTTTAATATCCACGGTGGAGCGATAGCATTGGGGCATCCCATAGGGGCATCCGGTGCGAGGATATTAACCACCTTAATATACGCTTTAAGGAGAACCGGAGGTAAAAGGGGATTGGCTGCCCTCTGCCTTGGAGGTGGCGGTTCCGTAGCCATGGCCATTGAGTTGGTTGAATGAGGGTTATAAGGATTCTCGTTTATATACTGTTTATCCTGAGCATGGGTTTTAGCGGATACCTTTGGTTTATAAGGATACCCGCATTGGAAAAAATCATAAAGGATCTGAACGAGGAAAACCTAAACCTTTTAAAGGGTTTATCGGAAAACAAATCCACCACTCCCGATAGCGTTTTAACGATAGTCATTCCTTCCGATGAAATATTTGAACCCGGAAGTGTTGAGATATCAAATGGCGGCAAGGAAAAAATTGACAGTTTGGTAAAGGAATTTCTACAAAGCGGATTTAACGGGATAGAGGTGGGGGTTTATACCGATAAAAGTCCGGTGCAGACCAATAGGGATAAATACCCTACGAATTGGGAGTTGGCGGGTGCAAGGGCCACAGCAATAGTTAGGTATATGATAAGTAGGGGTATAGACCCGAAAAAGTTAAGGGCGGTATCCTATGGGGATAGTAGGGCGGAAGGTGTTGGTAATAGGTATAGGCAGGTGGAGATAAAGGTTTTTTAAAATACTACTTTATAATTCTCGTATGTCCGAACAACACAAACCGGTTATAGAAAGCATTTCAACATTAAAGGAAGCTGGTAAGGATGCCCCAAAACTTGAAGGGGTGCCTACGGGTGTGGAGGGTTTGGACGATATGTTTTTCACATCAAAAATCGTTGACGGAAAGGCGAAAAAAATACCCTTAGGTGGAATACCGAAGTATGCGGTGATAAACATAACGGGTGTATCCGATACGGGTAAATCTTTGTTCGTTGAACAATTTGCGGTAAAGAGGGCATCCGAAAACGATGTTGTTATATTTATCACCGTTGAAACCCCCGCACCCTTTGTTTCAATGTCTTTGAAAGAGAGGGCAAAGTCTATGGGCATTGATGGGGGTAAAATAGAGGAGAATATAGTAATCATTGATGCGGCTTCATACCATACTTTAAGGGAAAACATACCCGCACTTTTGGACACATTGGCTTATGCGATAAGAAAATACAAGGCTAATTTTGTGATCATAGATTCCGTCACGGGCCTATACGAGGCAAAGGAGATGATGGCGAGGAGCGTGATAAGGCAACTTTTTAATTTTATGAAGAAGTGGTATCAAACGGCTTTATTCGTATCCCAAAAGAGGTCTGGGCATGAGGAATTGTCCGCGGAGGCGGCCGGCGGTTATGCGGTTAGTCATATAGTTGATTGTACAATGGTTATGTCAAAACAAACCATATTAAGCAGATACGACGAAAGACTTTATGGATTACCAATAGGTGAAATTATTAGGTTTTTCAGAATAGACGGTTGCAGGATGTGCGGACACGACACATCAACGCATGTAATGGAGATAACGGAAACGGGTTTAATAAAAATAGGGCCGAGTTTAAAGGAATTGTTTAAAAGGGAGAAGAAATAGGGATGGAATTAATAGGCCTTTTGTTTTGGTTATTGATACTGTGGAGCCTTATAATGCCCAGAATACAGTACGATATTATCAGGAACAAGAGGTTGGAAGTTATAAGGAGATTGCAAACAAAGAGAAAAAGTAGGGTTTTGCTTTTGGTGCACAGGCAGGAGCAGTTCCAGTTTTTCGGGATACCCATAATGCGGTTCATAAACATTGAAGATTCCGAGGAAATATTGAGGGAGATAAGGAATACACCAAAGGATATGCCGATAGACCTAATAATACATACACCCGGGGGTTTGCTGCTGGCCGCCACCCAAATAGCAAAGGCTTTGAAGGGCCATCCGGCAAAAACTACGGTTATAATCCCCCATTATGCCATGAGTGGGGGCACATTGATAGCATTGGCCGCTGATGAAATAATAATGGATCCAAATGCCGTTCTGGGGCCCGTTGATCCCCAAATCCAGATACCGGATATGGGTGTTGTTCCAGCCCCTTCAATTGTTAGAACCGTGGAAGAATATCCCGATAAGGTTGGGGATAAACTCCTTTTGTTCGCCGATGTAGCTAAGAAGGCCATAAAACAGGTTGAGGGTTTCGTTTTTGAACTCCTAAGGGATAAATATGGGGACGATAAATCTAAGGAGTTGGCTAAGGTTTTATCCTCGGGCGTTTGGACGCATGACTATCCGATAACTTATGAGAAATTAAATGAGTTGGGTTTAAGGGTTAGTACAGATGTCCCGGCCGAAGTTTATGAACTTATGAACTTATATCCTCAACCCTCAAACCCTTTAAGGCCGGGTTCGGGGTTCTTTATGCCGGGTTTGACAAAAAAGGAGGTGTAATATGCCAATACTTGGACCGGATGAAATAAAGGAATTTGATATAGATGCAATGGCCATCAGGGTGTTTTTAAAGGCCCTTGAAATAATAGGGGGTCCTAGGAAGTTGATAGAGTATAGGAACCTCACCTGGATACCGAGTTTAATGGAGGCGTCTTATGCCATAGTTTTACAGGATATGGGCAATAAGACGGAAACGGAAATAGCGGAATTCTTGGGCTTAACCCGTCAAACCGTTAGGAACATGTTGAGGGCGGAACCCGAACTCGTCCTAAAAAAGTTGGAAGGCGAGTTGGAAGAGAAAACCCCGAGGGCCCACACGGCGGGCGGTTTGGCAAAGTTGGCCTATCAAGAGGTTAAAGAGGGTAGGGATAACCTCACTATATTCTCCCATGCATTACAAGTTGCTTCGGAGACACTGGGGATATTCTGGCCCGTTGAGGTTTTGAGGAGGATAAAGGGGTTGGATTTCCCCGTTGAGAAGGAAGTGTTAAAGGAGAGGTTATCCGGTTTGAAGATTGAGGACAAAAGCGTGGACGAAATCCTTGAAAACCTGCAATATCCCATAAAATCCCCCGCCGAGTTGCTCTCCCAAATAAAGCAAAACCTTGAAAAATGAAAGTGGAAATAAACGGGAGGGTTTTGGAAATTGTAAAAGGGGATATAACAAAGCAACCCGACTTAGAAGCCGTGGTAAACGCCGCAAACGCCCAACTCGCCCCGGGGGGTGGTGTTGCGGGTGCAATACACAGGGCGGCCGGTCCCCAACTGTACGAGGAGTGCAAAAAATACGCCCCCATAAAGGTTTCGGAGTGCGTTATAACCGGTGCGTATAATTTACCCAACAGGTATGTCATACACTGCCTTGGTCCCGTTTATGGTGTTGATATGCCATCCGATATACTCCTTTCAAAAACCTACGAAAATGCCCTAAGGTTGGCCGATGAAAGGGGGATAACATCCGTAGGATTTCCCGCTATTTCCACGGGTGCCTTTGGCTATCCCATGGATGAAGCCGCAAAAATAACCCTATCAACCGTTTTAAATATCCTTCCCACACTGAAAAATGTTAAACTTATAAGGTTTGTACTGTTTTCGGAAGGTGCTTATAACACATTTACCAAGACCTTAGAAGAACTGCTCAATAAACCTGCTTAAAATAACACGACTCGGATACCTTTAACTTTAATTTGTCTGCAAGGGTTTTGTTTAATGCTGGAATACCCGACGAGGCCGAAAATATATAATGCACTTTTACCTTGGGAAATGTTGGGTTTTCCCTTTCCTTTGAAATCTTATCAACTTCGTATAAGGTTTCAAGTATTAAACTTCCCACATCCGAAGGTGAGGGTTGCCATGCATATACCGACCACACGCGAACATTTGATACATCATAAGAGGATACCCCAACTTTGAACTTTTTGGAATATTCCGATATTTCTTCCGAATATTTCCCGAAGTTTAATACAGATGTTGGGGGTATCCACACAATTTTGACCCCAAAATCTCGCAAATCCTTTAATGCCGTTTGTATCTGCGTTGGATAATCTATCAACCTTATGTGCATCTCGTTTATGGGATTCATACCGGATATATTTGGAGTTTTTTCAAAAACATCCTTTAAAACTTCCCATTCGTTTCTATGTATTAAAATTCCCAAAATCTTCCCCTCTTCAAACGCGCATACCATCTTTTCCAAATGTAAGACCGGCGAGATCGCACCAAAAACTCCTATTAAGTTTTTAGGAACAAAAAGCGTATCCATTTGGTGGTAGTTATATACATATATCACGGGCTTTTCTTTTATGTATTTCATTGCAAATTGTAAAGGCTCATCTCCAAGAACGACAACCGCCAAGTACTTGTCCTTTGTTTTTTCCCACAGGTCCCTGTAAAAATCTTCCGAAGAACCCTTTGCGCTTTTCTTCCAATCAAAAACATGGGCCATCCCCTGCAATTGGGATTTTAAAACCATTTCAACGCTGTCGGAATAAAAGGAAAAGGATTTCAATATTAGTACCGGTGCCGATAACACAATTGGGAATTATATCCCCGTTTAATGCGGGACGAAATTTTTATCGGATGTAGAATAACCGTATATGATGGAGTACAAGAATTACATAAACGGGAAATGGGTGCCTTCAAAAAGCGGTAAGGTTTTTGAAAATAGGAATCCTGCTAAACCTTCCGAGGTTGTTTCGGTTCATCCCCTATCAACGGTGGAAGATGTTAACGAGGCCGTCGAGGCTGCAAAAAGGGCTTTTAAACACTGGTCGAGGGTTCCTGCCCCAAAAAGGGCTGAGATCATAAGAAAAGCCACGGAAATACTTTTGTCAAGGAAGGAGGAGTTGGCCCGCTTGATGACGAGGGAAATGGGAAAGCCGATAAAAGAGGCGAGGGGCGATGTTCAAGAGGCGATAGATACGGGTTTTTACGCCTTTGGAGAGGGTAGGAGGCTTTTTGCATATACAACTACAAGCGAGTTGCCAAATAAGGCGGCGTATGTGATAAGAAGACCTATTGGTGTGGTTGCAGCCATAACCCCTTGGAACTTCCCAATGGCTATACCCTCTTGGAAGTTGTTTCCCGCGCTTGTATCGGGAAATACGGTTGTTTTTAAACCCGCGTCCGATGCCCCCGCTTCCGGCTTGGAATTCGTAAAGGCCCTTGAAGAGGCTGGGATTCCGGAAGGTGTTGTGAATGTCGTAACCGGAGGTGGTGAAAGCGTTGGGGAGGTTTTGGCCGCCCATCCGGATGTTAGGGTTGTATCCTTTACGGGTTCAAGTGTGGTGGGTGCGAGAATTGCGGAAATAGCGGGGAGGACATACAAAAAGGTTTCCCTTGAAATGGGAGGTAAAAACCCCATAATCGTAATGCCTTCGGCCAACCTTGAACTCGCCGTAGATGGGGTCCTTTGGGGGGCATTCGGGACCACCGGGCAGAGATGTACCGCCACGAGCAGGCTTATACTACACGAGGCAATTTATGATAAGTTCATGGATATGCTCCTTGAAAGGGTTAAAACCTTAAAGGTTGATGACCCCTTACTTGAAGATACGAACATGGGGCCTTTAATAAACGAAGGGGCTTTAAAGAAGGTGGAACTTTATGTTAGGTATGGGCTTGAAAGCGGTGCAAAGTTGGTTTATGGTGGGAAGAGGATTGATAGGGAAGGTTATTTCTTTGAACCCACGATATTTGTAGATGTAGATCCGAACAGTAGGATAGCGCAGGAGGAGATTTTTGGACCGGTTTTATCCGTATTTAAGGTTAAATCGTTCGAAGAGGCGATAGAGTTGGCAAACAACACCAAATACGGCCTCTCATCTTCAATATACACAAACGATATAAGGGAAGCCATGGAAGCCATTGAACTCCTTGAAGCGGGTATAACATATGTAAATGCCCCAACCATCGGTGCGGAAACGCATTTACCCTTTGGAGGCGTTAAACAAACCGGAAATGGCCACAGGGAAGGTGGTTGGATGGCCTTTGAGATATTTACGGAATTGAAAACCGTATATATAGACTACTCCGGAAGGCTACAAAGGGCACAGATAGACACTTGGGAAGAGTAAATCGTATAAAACCTTCTGAAATACCAAAGGTAGTACTTTTAAGGATTTTCCGTAATAAAATCATACCAATTGAGTTTAGGAATGGGGTTAGGGTTTCCGTTAATTTTGATGATTACAGGAGAATAGTATCCTTAATAGATTCGGGCCATTGGGTTCTTGGGCAAAAGGGCAATGGGTTTTTGTTTGACTTTTATGATTATAAACTCTTCGCCCCAAAGAATAAGTTGAAATGGATGCCCGCCGTTCTTGACAAATCTTCCCCTTATTGGAGAATAAAAAATATAAGTGGGAAAACCGTATTGGATGTTGGAGGTTTCTTAGGGGAAAGCGCTTTATTTTTTCTCTCAAAAGGGGCTAAAAAGGTTTTCGTAGTTGAGCCTATACCGGAAATGTTGAGATAATAAGAGAGAACCTTAGGATGAACGGGGTTTCCGATAAGGTGGAAATATACGAATTTGGAGTAGGGGATAGGGATGGGTTTATTGAAGTGGAATATGAAGAGTTTGGGGCGGATTTTGGGAGAACGGGTGGAAAAAAGAAAACCAAAATTAAGGTTAAACATATAAACGAGATATTAAAACTAAAACCCGATTTGGTTAAGTTTAACTGTGAAGGTTGTGAGAGATTTATTTTAAAAGCATATCCAAAGTTAATAAAGGAAATACCGGAATGGTATGTCCAAACCCACGGCTGGAATCTTGAAAACGAAATTAAGAAACTCATGCTCTCCTTAGGTTTTGAAACGGTTGAGGAATTCAAGCACAACACCAAAAGCCCCATATATACCTTTCATTTCAGCCTTAGAATATCAACACGATGGTAATAATGCTTTTACTCGCACAAGGTGATGCGGATGTACAAAAACTAAGCGAGGGTATAAAACCCATAATAGGGGTTGAAGATGCCCCTATAAAAATAGTGATGTTTACGGATCCGGATTGCCCGTACTGCCGTATGACCCATAGTAATATTATTGAATACGCAAAAGGTAGGCCGGATGTTGCCCTTTATATAAGGCTTTTCCCCTTAGTTCAAATCCACCCCAACGCTTATAGAAAGGCTGAGATTTTGGCCTGCACACCAAACGAATATTTCCCGGATGTCATGCATATTATAGAGGAACACAGTTCAAGGGAACCTTTCAGTTGGGATTGGCTTTCGGGTATGGACAAAAAGGTTGTTAAGAGCATTAAGGAATGCGTTAATAGGGATGGGGGTAAAAAGAGGGTGGAAAACGACTTAATGTTAGGGTTTAAAGTGGGGGTTAGGGGGACCCCAACATTCTTTATAAACGGTAAAATGCATGTGGGTGCTATGCGCTCCCCCGAGGAGGTTGATAGGGTAGTAAGGGCTTACAGTCAATAATTAAAAGTTGAAAAGGGAACTATATGTTATAACATTTATACGGTTTTTGTTATCGGTTAGTTTTTCCCTCTCTTGGCCCTTTATACCCCTGTATTTGAATGATAGGGGTCTTTCGGTACTAAACATAGGTGTTTTTATAACCTCTGCTGTGTTCGTGGCCACATTTTTAAGGATTTTTATGGGAAACCTCGCAGATATAATGGATAGGGTTATCCTTCTGAGGTTCATCCTTTCCTTTCGTTTTTTGATGCTCGTACTCCTCGCGATTTTTGTATATTTAAACTTCCCCTTACCTTACATTTTTATGGCCACATTCTTAACGGCCCTTGGGTTTTCCTTATTTTTACCCGTGGCGGATTCCTATGTTGCGGATATTTCTGAGGATAGGGTTAGGGGTTTTAGTTTAGTAAGGATTGCAATAAACGGCGGCTGGGCGATTGGTACATTTCTGGGTTCGTTTATTTTAAGGTTTGGATATGTATATCTCTTTTTGGCATCCTCCATAGTGATTTTCTTCGCTATAATTTTCACTTTATTTTTAAAGGAGGTTGAAAGAAATAAGAGAGTGAGGAGTTTCAAGATTGTTTTTCCCGATTACGCCTTTATAGGTTTCTCCATAACTTCTATTTTGGTATTTACATTATCCTCCCAACTTACGAGTAATTTCAGTTTGTTTGCCGTAAAAGACTTGGATATACCGAAGCATATGGTCGCTTATTTTTTCAGTTTGAACGGACTTTTAATAATTCTTTTCCAATTACCCATAACCAAACTATTGGAAAAACTGGGTTATATACTTTCGGTTGTAAGCGGTGGAATATTGTTTGCTCTGGGTTATATCATTCTCTTTTTTTCACAAACCTATACACATTTAATTTTTGCCGTAGTTTTCATAACACTCGGTGAGATGTTCGTTTTCCCGGTTATCATGGCCTCCGCGTCCAATAGGGCACCCGAGGGAGAGTTGGGGGCTTATATGGGTTTTTGGAGTACTTTTCAGGGTATGGGTTATTCTTTGGGACCCGCTTGGGGTGGTGTTTTATTTGAAAACTTTAACAGGGGTGCTTGGTTAATCCTATCATTACAAGCCTTAATAGCATCACTTTTATTTTCCATAAACCCCGAAAAATCATATAAAACAGAGGAATGCAGGTGCGAGTAGAAAGGTTGAGCGGTTGGGGTAATTATCCGATAAGAGAGTGTAGGGTTCTTTATCCCTTTGCAATTAACGATATTGAATTTTTTAAGGGTAGTATTCCGAGGGGGATGGGGAGGAGTTATGCGGATCAATCTTTATCGGATTTTGTGATTAAGGGTAAATACTTAAACAGGTTTTTGGATTTTGATGAGGAAAACGGAATACTCTGGGTGGAATCCGGGGTGACATTTGAGGATATTTTGAAATACTTTTTACCAAGGGGTTGGTTTCCCTACATAACACCCGGGACAAAGTTTGTTAGCATAGGTGGTGCAATTGCAAGCGATGTCCATGGAAAAAACCACCACAAGGAGGGTTCAATATCAAACTATGTTTTGGGTTTTAATCTAATCCTTCCAAGTGGGGAAAGGGTTTATTGCAGTAGGGATGAAAATTCCGAATTGTTTTATATCACCCTTGGGGGTATGGGTTTAACGGGCTTTGTATTGGATGTAAAGATAAAACTCAGAAAGGTTGAAACCTCATATATACTTTATAGGAGTGTAAGGGTTAAGGATTTAGACCATATGTTGGCAACCTTTGGGGAAAACGACCCAAAATATACATATTCCGTTGCTTGGATAGACTGCCTTTCAAGGGGTAAGAACTTTGGTAGGGGTGTTGTTATGTTTGGCGAGCATGCAAAACTCTCGGATTTACCCAAAAGGTTAAAAAACAATCCTTTAAGGTTTTTGGGTAAGACTAAGATAAATGTGCCCTTTTATCTTCCGGACTTTGTTTTAAACGATTGGACTGTAAGGGCTTTTAACCAATTCTATTACCTAATCCATCCGGATTATTGGGGGGTTGTTGATTACGAGAGGTTTTTTTATCCCTTGGATTCCGTTTTAAATTGGAATAGGGCTTATGGGAAAAGGGGGTTTGTCCAGTTTCAGTTTGTCGTTCCCGACGATACGGGTTTAAAGGAGATATTTTTGGATATTGTGAATTTTGGGGGTAATTCCTTTTTGGCGGTTTTAAAGAAGATGGGTAAGCAGGAGGGTTATTTGGCCTTTGGTATGGAGGGTTGGACGCTTGCCCTTGATTTCCCGATAAGGAGGGGTTTGTTTGAATTTTTGAGGGCTTTAACGGATAAGGTAATAAGGTTTGGGGGAAGGGTTTATTTAACAAAGGATGCGGTTTTAACCAAGGAAAGGTTTTTTGATATGTATCCAAACGCAAAGATGTGGATGGAAATAAGATCTAAGTATGACCCTCGGGGTTTGATCTATTCGGATTTTTCCAAGAGGACTGGACTAACGCCTTGAT
>CAYRSH010000009.1:33129-40899 GCA_964426895.1 uncultured bacterium | reverse complement strand
CAAATCCTGTTATCCCTAAACTGATATGTTTATGTGCGTAAAATCAGCATTGGAAAGGATTTCAATAATACCAACTTGACAACAAATTAAACAATCTTATAATATTAACTTGTCTGTAATACAAACAAAAGGAGGTGAAACATGAATTTAAGGGATATACAAAACAAAGCAAAAGGTGCATGGTGGGAAGATGGCATAACGGAAGTGGCCTCCGGTTTCGCAGCGGTTATATTCTGCTCCTCGTATTCGCCTTTTATATGGGATAAAACCGGATATTCAAAACCCAAAAATCGCCCCTTATGGATAATGGTACCAACCCTTATAGTAGTTCTCGCTTTGATATCCTTAGCCTTTATCTGGCCGAATTTGGAAAATTTGCTTACAGGAATAAGTTTGTCTTATAACATCGGCCGATTTTACCTTTATGCCATTCTAACCTTAGCGTTTAGCATAAGCGTATTATAGGTGGGTTAATCCAATATGGAAGGTTTATACGAAAATATAGCGGGGCTTGATAAGGTTCTGAGTGAGCCTTCAAGACTGGCCATACTTGTGGTTTTATACGAGGTTGAGGAGTGTGATTTTATGTTCCTCCAAAGGATGACGGGTCTAACCAGGGGAAACCTATCGTTTCACATATACAAACTTGAAAAGGCTGGATACATCAAGATAACCAAGAAATTCATAAACAAAAAACCCACAACTGTTTGCAGAATTACGAAAAAAGGCAAAAAGGCATTACTCAACTATTTACGGGAAATGAAAAAACTAATAGACAACCTAAATGTGTAATAACATTTATTCCCCTTCGGTTATATGGAGCTTTATAACCTTCCAAACAGCCCTTACCACTTTTTCCGGTTCAATATCGTGTTCCTTTTTGTGCCTTATTTTTATCGGAACTTCGGAGGGTCTCCAACCTTCATAAAACATACCCATTATCGGCATAGGCAATTGGGCCGAGGTATGTTTAAACCGTTTATTTTACAATCACCTTTTTAACCTTTTCCCCCTCCTTCACAAAATAAACACCCCTCTTATCCATACCCTTCACCCTCCTACCCAAAACATCGTATATAACCGAACCTTTTGCGGAGGTCTTATAAACCCTTTCCGATACCCCAACCAAAGGATCGCTTATAACACAACCCGTTGTCCAACCACTACAAACGATTATCCTATCATCCGCGGTTATGCTTATGGCGGTTGGTAATATGTAATCCGGAAGGGTATCCATACCCTCCGCGGCTGATGTTATACCCCTGTAATAAACCATTGGCAAAGAATAGTTGAATGTGGCCACTACGAAATTCCCGTTTGAGGATATATCCGCCAAGAGTCTGTTGGGTGATATATCCGAAGGGGAGGTCCAAACATCCGTCCAACTCCCGTTATAAAGCCTTATGCCGTTAAATGTTGGGGAGGAAACCAAGGCGTAAAACCCGCTATTTGCCGGGCATATTGACAATATCGTATCGTTTGGTGAGGGGTTGGGTATTATGTTAAAACTCGTACCCATGTCATTTGAAACGAAGGCATTTGTGGTTTCCCTCAAAAGGTAAAGGTTTGAACCGGATTTTATTATTTTGTGGGTGAAGGATTGGTAATTTAAAGGGAGGGCATAGGGGTAAGTGTTTGCCCAACTCGAACCCCCGTCAAAACTCCTAAAAACACCCGATTGACCGAATATATAGTTTAAGCCCACACCCAAAAGCGTATCCCCGTTCCACCTCTGGATATCCACCATAACATTGAGGTTATACATTAGAGGCGTCCAAGTGTTCCCACCATCCGAAGATTTACTTAATACGGAATATGCACCGGTATTAACTATGGAAGATAATGCCTTATTCGTTCCGAAAAACTCCACACTAAACCCACCCAAGCCCGAAGTGTAATCAAATATGGGGTTATAAACCATGTTCCAAGTGGCGCCGTTGTCGTTTGATAGGAAAATACGATTCCCCGAAACATCAACAATTAGAATATCACTCCCGTTTATTGATATAGCATTCCTTATAACGGTATAAGCCCTTAAACCGTTGTTTAGCAAACTCCAAGTGGCCGGGTTTAAAATATCCGGAGCCAACCTAACGCCGTTTGAAGCCAATCCGAAAACCCAACCATAAGGCGTTAAGTCATAATTCCTCGGAATATCAAATGTATCAATAACCGTATATGAGTTGGTGTTTATGTTAAACACGACCCAGTTTTTGGATGCGGCAACCGGCCTAAAACCTATTATTAAACTGTCATTTACAAACTTTGCAAATCCCCAACTATCGGAGGAATCTACCGCATTCCATGTTGAACCTCCATCCGTTGATATATAGAGTAAACCCTTTTGTGGAAAGGATGACCTAAGAACTGTGAATAACAATTTTCCGGGTAAAATATCCGTGGAATAAACATTTTGATAATTTCCGGAAGTTGCGGGAAGGGTATATACCAAACTCCAACTCAACCCCCCATTGTTTGAAAGGTAAAATTTTAGCGTGGAATCCGTTGGATTTGCGGTATATAAAGCCGTAAAAATCGTAGAACCATTTGACGATGTGTTTAAAAACCTCGTATTATACCCAACAAAAAACCTTGAAACTTCACCCCAAGAAGCCCCACCGTCTGTTGATTTGAAAACTATTATTGAATCCAAAGCGGATGTTGATGTGAATATGTAAAGGGGATAAAGGGATGGATTGGGATGTGGTTCCCCAACCATACCCACTACACCATAAGGTAATGGGAATGTACTGGTTGATAAGGTGTTTAAATCCAATTCATATACAACATTTCCGTTTGCGAAAAACAACTTTTTGGAAGATATTGTATATGCCTTAACGCAGCAGGAATTAATATTCCCCCAATATGCGAGGTTCCAAGAATTACCCCTGTTATACGATACCCATATTGATGTTATGCCCACGGCGGCCAAGGTATCCCCGAAAGAATAAACCCTAACATTTCCCCCATTTATGCTTAAAGGTGTCCATGTTAATCCCATTATCCAGAGCATAGGCAAAAATTCTAAGGGCGAGTTAATGTTTTGTTTGGAAACATTTTCACCTTTAAAATACACGCTTGATGAAGGTGTTCATTGATAGTGCTGATATAGACGAGATAAAAAAGATCGTTAAGTTGGGGTTTGTTTCCGGTGTAACGACAAACCCCACGCTTTTATCAAAGACGGGCAAAGAACCGAAGGAAGTTTATTACGAGTTGGCCCAAATGGTTGAGCATGTCTCGGCGGAAGTGGTTTCGGAAGAGCCCGAATCTATGATAAAAGAGGGATTGGAATACGCATCTATACACCCAAACATAGTTGTTAAACTCCCCATGACCAAAGAGGGTTTAATAGCCTTGCAGGGTTTAAAGGAAAAGGGGGTAAGGGTGAATATGACCCTTATATTTTCCCCTTCACAAGCCCTTTTAGCCGCCAGAGCCGGTGCGGATTTCGTATCACCATTTATGGGAAGGATAGACGACATAGGGTACTATGGAATAGATTTGATCAAACAGGTTTCACAAATCTTTACGCTTCACGGCATTGAAACCCAAATCATTGCCGCCAGCGTAAGGCATCCCATTCATTTCGTTGAGGCGGCATTGGCCGGTGCCCACATTGCAACCGTACCCCCTGAGGTTATATGGAAGTTGATAAAACACCCATTAACGGATATAGGTCTTGAAAAATTCCTCTCAGATTGGAAAAAGGCCATGGGTGTAAATGTATAAGGTAAAGGTAGGGATATTCTTTATACTCTCTTTGGCACTTTTTATATTTGGGGTTTTTTGGATAAGGAACACCTTTTCCCTCAAAAAACGATACGATTACAGGGCTTCCCTTAGATCCGCAAGCTGGTTGGGTAATGGTGATCCGGTAAGTGTAAATGGTGTGGTAAAGGGTAAGGTTAAGTTTATCCAGATATTTACCGATAGCGTGGTTGTGAATTTTTATTTGGAGGATATAAAACTCAGGGGGGGAGCCTATGCTAGGGTTGAAAACGAAGGGTTCATAGGTGGTAGGAGGCTCTCCATATATCAAGGTAGGGGGGAATTTTTGCCGGAGAATGCTCTAATTAAAGGCGAGGATACACCAACCTTCACGGATTTCATGTTTGCGGTAAATTCAATCCTTCAAAACATAGATAGCGTATCAAGGAAAACTTCTATACTTTTGACTAATACGAACGAATTGGTGATCTCTACAAAGGAGGAAATCAGATCAATATCGGGGGATTTAAGGGAATTGGCATCCTCCCTTAAAAATACCGTAAACAATACCGACAAAAGGGTTGAAGTTATTTATTATCAACTGATGCAAACGGCTAATAAGGTGGATGAAACGGCCGAAAAGTTGGATTCGTTGGTATCTTCGGATGGAACCGTTCAAAAACTCTTAACGGACGATTCCCTATACATAGAATTAAACACAACGGTAAGGCAATTAAAGGATTTGGTTGAGGATATAAAAAAGAACCCCACAAAATACATAAACCTTAATGTCAAACTCTTCTGAAAAACTCTTAAAATTTTTGAACATTTTGGAGGATTTATACCCTTATCTTTCGGAAAAGGATGCACCGGTGAAACTTATGCATAGGGTTAAGAAAAAAGACCCATACAGGGCGCTTATAACCACCATGCTTTCCCCAAGGGTAAAGGATGAAATAACATATAAGGTTGCCGAGGAACTGTTTAAAAGGGCACCAACGCCTTATCACTTATCCCGTATGGATTTGAATGAAATTGAGAATATATTGAAACCCCTCGGATTATACAAACAAAAGGCAAAAAATATAAAACTGGCCGCCGAAAAGATAGTAAATGAGTATAACGGTAATGTTCCGGATAGTTTGGATGAACTGTTAAAGTTTAGGGGTGTTGGTAGGAAGGTGGCCAATATAGTTTTATCCGTAGCCTTTGGAAAACCAGCCATAGCGGTTGATACGCATGTTTTCAGAATTATTAAATATAGGTGGAAACTCTTAGAAAATGCCAAAAAACCTGAGGATGTTGAAAGGTTCCTCATGGAAAACATTCCAAAAGAAAAATGGTCGGTTGTTAATAAACTCTTAGTAGCCTTTGGACAGGCTATATGTAAGCCAAAGAATCCAAAGTGTGAAATTTGTCCATTAGCGGAGCATTGCCCTTACTATTCCGCGAAGGAAAAAAACATCGGGAAAGTAAGATAAACCTATAATTGAATACTTTAACGCTTCTTTCTTTTTCCCAACCCTTGAAAATTTATAAGAAGCCACGCCATAAGCGTACCCCAAAAATTTCCTTTTTTCAAAACCCTTTAATAATTTGGAAACTTCTAATGCCGCCTTTAAAAAATTCTCGGGTCTCCCCTCCCTTGCATTCAAACTATCCGGACGGTACATATAATGTATAACCCCCGCAAAATTATCAAATAAAACCTTACCGTTTAAAAAAACCCTAACCCCAAATTCCCAATCCTCATTAAATTTTAGATTCTCATTAAATCCCCCTACTTTTAGAAAAAAATCCCGCTTTAACATCCAAGCCCCTACGAAAACCAATACCCCCAATTTCTTGTGTATGTACAAAAAATTTTCCAATTTTATCGCCTTATTTTTATAAGCCAATCCCAATAAACTCCCCTTCTCGTTATCAAAAACCAAAACATTACAAAAGGTGGCATCGTAATCCCCATTTTCTAAAACCTCTAACTGTCTCCTTATTTTCCCGGGGAGGTATATGTCATCGTCGTCAAGGAAGGTTATAAAATCACCCGTTGATAACTCCGCCAATCTATTCCTTACATAACTCGGGTTTCCCGTATGTTCAAACACAAAAGTTTTAACCCTCTTGTCCCCAAACTCACCATACGGTTCCCCATCATATCCGATTAAAACCTCAACATTGTCATACCCGTTTTCCAAGACGCTTTTTACCGCTTTCTCCAACTCTTTGGGTCTGTTATAGGTTGGAATTATCACCGAAACCTTTGGGTTCATCTCAGGATTTCATATACCACCATCCCGTTCCTTGAAGCCGCAAAAACATATTTACCCTGAACAACTATATCAAAAACATAATCACCCCTATATTTTGGCGGTTTATACCTCGCAACCTCCACCTTGTTTATGGGATCAACAACGCTAACCCCACCGTATCCAAATGCAACATATATTAAGCCGTTTATGGTCCTCGCGTTTAAAGCATCTCCCGGACCTTTTGCCAACCTGAACTCCTTTATATCTGCGGGATTTGAAACATCAAGAATGTCTATACCCTTCCTACCCAAAGTGACATATGCGAATCCCCCTTCAACATCTACGCCTATCGCGAAGCCGTCGGTTTTAAAACTCCCCACAAGACGGGGTTTTTGGGGATCGGAAATGTTATAAACCTTTAACCCCTCCCTTCCTGCTGCAACATAAGCGTAATTACCTTTTACAGTTATTCCCCTTACAAAACCTTGACTTTTCGTTATACTGACGGGTTTTGGCTTTGAGGGGTTTGATATGCTCACAATTGCAAAACCGGAATCCCCAATTGTTAAATACAAATAACTTCCAACCATTTTAACTTCCATAGTCGTATCCGGCATGGGCAGTGTATATATCTCGGATGCTATGTTTGGATCGGATATATTAAAAACGGATAAACCCTTATAGCCGTGCCCAACATAAAGATAGTTTTTATAAACCGCCAAACCCAAGGGTATATTAGTTGTGGGTATTGTGGCGGCTAAATACAAACTATCCGGTTTGCTTATATCAACCACATAAATTTTCCTCAAAGAGGATAAATATGCGTATCTTCCCGATATGGTTATACCAAAGCATGGGGTTGGAAGTTTCAACATTTTCGCTATGCGCATATTTAAAGAGTCGGGTTTATAAGGATCCTCTTCAACCTGCAACAAAACCATCCAAATCATAGTTAGGGATTATACACTTGAAGGATCTTCTACCCGTTTTTGTCCGTAATATCCGTTTGGGATTGCTACCCTGTTCCCATCCCTTTCGCCACTTCGCGAATAAATTATAAACAAGGTATATCCGGATACCCCTATTGCTGGATAACCCCTATGAGTTTATAAGTTGGCAAAATAGGGTTAAGGCTATGCTTAAAAACCGTAAACCCTATAAAGTTTCCCGTTTGCTCTACCCGGCTGTCATCCAATAACATCATAAACCCTATCGCCCCTGTTTAGTACTGTGCGATTAATTACTACATTCCTATCACCACTTTCGGGTATGCCGGATAATGTCTTATCATATCGGTATTGCTTGCATAAACATAGATGCTATCCGTGTATGGATATACACCCCATAAACCCGTATGAGTAGTATCTTCACTTGAAGGGTATGTGTCATAATGTGCAACTTCAAAGGGGTTTGTAGGGTCACTTATATCAACTACGGCAACACCATATGTATAAGGCGTTGAGGGCCAATTTATTACTACCCAAATGTTATATTTTAACCGTATTACCCGGCACCTTTTCCGTTGTTACCATTAATGGGTAATCAACCCATATGCTGTGGGCATACCCCGTCAGAGTATGTAATGTATTGTTTAAGCCTTCTGCGATATACTTTACAAATCGCCGTTATATCCGTTGGGTTTTCGGGATTAATTAAGGTATAATCCAATCCCAAATACATACCAACATATCTAACACTGTCTGGAAGGGGGATTAGATCTATTATTCTCATACCCTCGCATTCCGAGGATACATAAAACACGATGGCCACACCGTTTCGTATTCCCATTATAGCATAACGCGTTCCATCC
>CAYRSH010000009.1:0-33029 GCA_964426895.1 uncultured bacterium | reverse complement strand
AAACACGATGGCCACACCGTTTCGTATTCCCATTATAGCATAACGCGTTCCATCCTGTGCCCCCCTTTGGATAAGTTAAAAACCCTTACAAGCGTAAGGGTATCGCCTAAGAGAATCGCGGGAATTATGGTAAAGAAAAATAGCCTTTGGGGTTTTATATTTCAAACGACGATAAAATACACGCTTTATGAGGGTTTTAATAGCGAACAGGGGTGAGATCACGGTTAGGATAGAGAGGACTTTAAGGGATCTGGGTTTTGAGTCGGTGGCGGTATTTTCGGAGCCCGATAGAAAGGCATTACATGTTATAAACTCGGATTATGCGGTTGAAATAGGTGGGGATACGCCAAGTACCAGTTATTTGGACATAGGAAAGATTATATGGGCTGCCAGAAAATCCGGGGCGGATATGATACATCCCGGATACGGCTTCCTATCCGAAAGACCGGAATTTGCGTATGAGGTGGAAAGGCATGGGATAATATTCATAGGTCCCGATTCTGAGGCTATGAGGTTGGCGGGGGATAAGGTTGAGGCGAGGAAGATTGCCGCAAAATCCGGAATCCCACTACTTGAAGGTACGGATTCCATTGACGATGTTAATGTTGCCGTTGAATTGGCAAGGGGCATAGGTTATCCCTTAATGATCAAGGCGGCCGCCGGCGGTGGCGGTAAGGGTATGAGAATAGTTAGAAATGAGGAGGAACTTAGGGAGTTATTCCCCATAGCATCGGCTGAGGCATTATCCGCCTTCGGAGATGGTAGGGTTTATTTGGAAAGGTTGGTTTTAAACCCCCATCATGTAGAAGTTCAAATAATAGCGGATAAATATGGTAATGTTTATGCCTTGGGGGAGAGGGAGTGCTCGTTACAGAGGAGACACCAAAAGTTTATAGAGGAATCCCCTTCCCCAATTATAGACGAGAAAACCCGTAAGGATATTATGGAAGCGGCAAGGGAATTTGCAAGAGCCATTGGATATACGAATGCTGGTACCGTGGAATTTTTATACGATGAGGACAGAAACAGATTCTATTTCTTGGAGATGAATGCGAGGTTGCAGGTTGAACACCCGGTTACCGAAATGCGCACCTCCTTGGATTTGGTGGCCTTACAGGTTAAAGTGGCCCTCGGTAATAAACTAAACCTTGAAGATGTTGAATTCAGGGGTTATGCCATAGAGGCCAGGATAAACGCGGAAGATCCTTACGAAGACTTTTCACCTTCAAGCGGAAGGATTGAGTTTTTGCAAGAGCCTTCCGGACCATTTATAAGGGTTGATAGCGGTATATACGAAGGTTATGAAGTTCCCATATTCTACGACCCCATACTTTCAAAGGTTATAGCATACGGGAATACGAGGGAGGAGGCACGCAAAAGGCTTTTAAGGGCTTTGAGGGAGTATAAGATATTCGGTATAAGGACGAATATACCCTATCTCATAAAAGTTTTGGAAAGTGAGCCTTTTGTTTCGGGGAGATATACCACAAACTTTGCGAAGGATTTCCAATTTGCTCCCGAATACCCCGAATACTTGGTAAAGTTAGCCGCAACATATGAGATAAAGAAACCTATAAAGTCCAAAGGGGATTCCGTTGTTAAAAGCCTTTGGAAGTTATACAAGGATTATTCCGAGTTTTGAGGGTTTTGTATATATTTCTCGGTCTGTTTTTTGTTTTGTTGGGCATAATAGGTGCCATTTTACCCGTAATGCCCTCTACGGTATTTTTTATAATAGCCGCTTACTTCTTTGCCCGCAGTTCAAAAACGCTTTACAAACTGCTCTTATCAATACCATATGTGGGCGAACAGATAAAAATCTGGGAAAAGTATAAGGCGGTCCCAAAAAGGGTTAAGAGGATCGCTTTAACATTTTCCGTATTAGGGGTTTTGGGAGGGCTTTTTATGGCCTTTATATCGGGTAACATAATGGCGATCTTTTTGGTAATTATTTTTGGTATTCCCATGATATGGATGATTTTGCGTTTAAAGGTTTTGGAAGGGGATAATACACCTTTATAATTCAAAGTTGCAGATAAGGATACCCGCTCCTGCAAAGGTAAATTTGGGTTTGTGGATAACCGGAAAACTACCTTCGGGCTATCACAAAATCCTCACCCTTTTTTACAAAATACCCATATGCGATGAGATTTGGGTGGAGGAGTGGGATAAGTCCTTGGTTAAGTGTGAAGGGATAAAGAGTACTTCAACGAATACGGTTTATAAGGCCCTCAAATATCTAAGCGAATTTGTTGGGCAAAACATATGCTTAAAGGTTAGGATAAAGAAGAGGATTCCCGTTGGTGGTGGGTTAGGAGGGGGTTCAAGCGATGCGGCGGCGGTTTTAAAGGCGGCAAATGTAATTTTTAAATTGGGTTTGGATATAGACGAACTCACAGAGGTGGCTTTAAAGGTTGGGGCGGATGTCCCATTTTTCCTATTGCCCCAAAGGGCGGCGGTTGGCAGAGGGATAGGTGAAGTATTGGAACCCTTAGATTTCAAGATTAAGGGTAGGTGGGTTCTCGTATTCCCCTCTTTTCCGGTTCCTACAAAGTTGGCGTATAACCTTGTAAGCGAAAGGGGGATTTTTACGGATGAAAGGGTCGCAGAGGAAAAACTAAACGAAATGATAAAATCTTTAACAGTGGGAAAGATTCCGGAGTTTGAAAACGATTTTGAGGATGTGGTATTTGAAAGGTTTCCGGAATTGAAAAGTATAAAGCATACACTTATAAAAAACGGTTGGGTTGCTGTTATGAGTGGTTCGGGTTCTTCAATATTTGGATTAAACGGCAACGGTTTTGAAGGCCTAAAATGGCCTTATAAAATATGGTTTTGGGAGGAATAAGAGAGTAAAACTTTATGGGACAAGAATATCTGCTCGTAAGGTATAGGGGGTTTTCCACTTTTCAAACCTTCAAAGAAAGCATTTATTAATCTCCCATGGCCTTTATCAATGAATGGGGTTTTAAACTTCTCCTTATCCGCATAAGAAACCCTAAAATCCTCTATCCTAACCGTTTTACCGGAACACATTAATGTTATCTCCTCTTTCCTCATCTTACTCCCGAATGTTCCGTATGTTATGGTGGCAACGCTATCACCCCAAGATAAAACTATAATCGCACCATCCCCACTTTTGGATATATAAACCACTGGGCTTTTACCATCCGATAGAAAAATCGCATAATCAACAAAATGAATGGCTTCTCCCAAAACCCTCCCACCTTCCCTATAAATCCAGTGTTCCTTTTTTATCTCACCCGCATCAATGAGGTAATTCAATTGGAAGGGATGGTTTAAAAACCTTTTCAAAAATTGCGTATGTGGTGAAAACCTCCTGTTAAAGCCGACGGTTAAATAACCGCCTTTTTCGGAAAGAAAACTTTCTATTTCCGATAATTCCTCCATAGTTATCGCCAAGGGTTTTTCCACAAATACCGCTTTGCCCATTTCTAAGGCCTCCAATGTTATCTTTGCATGGGTTGAATGCGTTGTTGCTATAAATATAACATCAACTTCTTCCATCTTCAAAAGTTCTTTATAATCCGTGGTATATACGGAAAATCCAAAAATTTGGGATATGGATTTTGCGGTATTACCCTTAGATGTCGCCACGCCTATCAGTTGAACATCCTTTAACCTTTTAACCTCGGGGATTAAAAAACCCTGGGCATAACTCCCTGCACCCACAAAACCAACCCCTATTTTCCCCTTTTCCTTCCTTATACCTTTTGATATATAAACCCTTTTTTGAGGGATTTCGGCGGATGGATATTTTAGCACTATTCCCAAAAATTTATCCCTTTTATGCGTTATTAAGTCATAAGCATTCGGGGCTTTATCTATTCGGAACTCGTGCGTTATAAGGTCTTCTATCCTTAACCTTTCCGATTCCACCAGTTTAACCGCATACTCCAAATTCCTCCTTTCTGTCCACCTAACATAACCTATGGGATAGTCTCTACCCCCAACTTCGTATTCCGGGTCATACCTCCCCGGGCCATAAGACCTACTAACCAAAATTTCCAATTCCTTGTAATAATAGGTTTTCCAATCAAATGAAAAGTTTGCATCTGCAACCGCCACAACCCTCCCCCTATCCCTAAGGGATTTCCCCGCAATATTAACAACCTCTCCGCTTTTGTCGGGTGCGGTAATAAATACGACATCAAAATAATCCTCGGGGGGTTTTCCATTAAGCACATTTATACCATAACCTTCGGCAAACTTTAACCTATATTCGTCTTTATCCATCCCCCAGACCTCAACATCCCAAACCCTTAAAATCCTCGCTATTAAATGCCCTATTATACCCATCCCAATAACCAATGCCCTTTCCCCCCCAGATATTCCCGACCTCCTTATTGAGTGTATGGCTATGGAAATTAAGGCCCCAAAACTCAACTCCTTAGCCTTATCCCTCCTGTTGGCCTTAACAACCAAATTTTCCGGAACCCATACGATTTCACAGTGGTTTGCGAATTCCCCCCCAACCGCCACCACGAGTTCCCCCTTTTTAATATCCCCCCAACCCTCTATAACCTCACCACAAAGGCTATAACCCAAAGGTGTAAGCATTTCCGCCCGTGCCTTTACCTTATTTATCAAAAACCTTGGGCCATAATCGTTAAAAACCCTCAAAATATCAAAAACCTGTTCCTTTCTCTCTTTTAAAATCTTTAAAGGCCCCCCTTTTACCAAAGATACGGTTGCACCTTCCGTTCCCGGACTTATGGCGGAATACAGGGTTTTTATCAAAACACCACCTTCTTTAAACTTTGGAGGCGGAACATCCTCAACGACAACCTTCCTTTCGGATATTTTATAAAAAACCCCCTTCATGGTAAATATTTTAGAGGATCAACGGGCTTAGTCCCCTCCCTAACCTCAAAGTATAAAGGCTTGCTTCCAACAGTTCCTATTTTCATACCCGCCTTCACCCTCTTATCCACCCCGACGAGTATATCCATTAGGTTCCCATAAATCAAATACAACCCCCCACTTTCAATTATAACAACATTTCCATAACCCTCCAAATATCCCGAATATACAACCTTCCCATCCGCCGAAGCATAAACATCGCTTCCCGTAGGTGCGGAAATCTTTATACCATTGCTCTTTATCCTAACGCCATACCTCGGGTCGGTATAATACCCAAAGTTGCCCACAATACTACCCCTCAAAGGCCAATTTAGGATTTTACCCCCGTAAATTTTCTCCTTTTTCCTTTCCTTCTTTTTTGCGAGTTCTTTTATGATTTTTTCCAACCCCTTCTCCTTTTCCCGCAATTCCCTAAGGTATGCCTCTTTTTGAGCCTTACTCTTTCTAATACTTTCAATTTCCCTTGATAGTTCCTCCTTTGAGGATTTCAATTCCGCGAGGGTTTGCTCTTGCTCGCTAATGTTTTTCCTAATATCTTCAAGCAAAGCCTTCCTCCTGTTCCTTAAAAGGGTATATTCCCTTTCAAAGCCCTCTATTTCCCTTGCCGAATTCCGATATGCATAAATCAAAGATTCCGTAATAACCGCCCTTTCATAATATGCATAGGCCTTCTTGGGGTTAAAAATAAACTCCCAAAGGGTGGGTTTCGGTAAAAGGTATAATAGGTTTATCCCCTTTTTTAGTTTTTCCAATGTTTTCCCCTTCTCATTTTCCAGTTCTTTTAGGCGAACTTCCGTTGATTTCAACCTCAATTTTAAATTGTTCTCTTGAAGGTGGAGTTTGTAAAGGTAGTTTTCCAAAAGGTATATCTTGTTTTCCAAGAGGTCTATTCTCTTAACCGTTTCTTCCTCCCTCTGTTTTAAGGAGTTTATTTCCGCTGTAACACGCTCTATTCTCCTCTTTATCCTTTCAAGTTCCGCCTTGTAATCCGTATCCGCAAAGAGTAAAAGCATCATCTCTTTATAACTTTCTCAACCCCGTCTCCTTTTACAACAAAATACACCCCTTTTGTCATTTTTTCAACCCTTCTACCCGTTATATCGTATATAATTCCGGTTTCAAGGCCCTTGTTGGCTTTTTCGCTTACATAAGTTGCGGGTGCAACTACCACCTTTTTGGGCATACTCCAATCACCCCAACCCTTGGCGGAATTATATCCCCTTGCGGAAAAATAATATTCACCGTTTGGAAGGGATAGAGTGTATGGAAGGGATGTTATGTTTGTATCCACAACAACTTCCGATGAAAAGGATGGAACTGGGTTTATGTCATCAACATAAAAACCATTTGCGGTTACCCCACCATCGGTTGCAAACCTAAACCTTATGTAAATCCACTTTCCAACCCAAGGGTGCAAAGAATAGGATTTTCTAACCCATCCCGGAGAGGTACCCGTTATCTTCTCCAAAGGATAAAAGTACCTGCCATCTTCGGATATTTCAACGAAGGCCGCGTCGTAGTTTTCCTCTATATCGTACCATGTCCAGAAGGTTAAACTATCGCCGGGTTTTACATAATATGGGTATTTTATGGTCATATGGTATGCCCTATTGTTGTTGTAATTTGCCATAAAAGAGTATGTTCCGGAATGCGCCCTTGTGGACGATGTCGTAAAACCGTTGTAATTCCACAAACCGAGACCGCTTTCCGCCCCATCCGTTGAATAGGAATAACCGGTATAATACTTCAAGGCATACCTTGTTGGTGATGATATGGGGTTTTTAAGGCTTATGTTTATATTAAAGGGTGAGGAAACGGTATCGGGTACGAGGATTTGGGATATTATCGGGTATGGCAACATATTTGAGCGGATGTTCGGAGCGTTCTGTAATATAACCTTAAAACCCTTGTAATTTTCCCTCACTATCTGATCCAGATATGAGGCAGAAGGTTGAAAACTCTCGCAGGCTTCAACGGTAAAGGCCAGTGTGGGATAACCCTTAACGAACAGGGAATAACCGTAAATCCAATCATCCGAATCCGCCGTAGCGGTATAACCTATTTGTGGGGCTTGTATGGCAACATATGGGTTGTTATTCTCGGTAACCATTTGGGAAGCCATATCCGATGCTATGTTTGATAGGTAGGTATTATCCGGAGCGGGGTTTGTTGTGTATCCCCAAGGATATAGGACCGCACCGGTATATGTATGGTACGATATTGAGGCAACTATATCAACGGAATCCAATAGGTTTAAAACCGCCTGAATTTCGGGTTCACTGAAAATCTCGGGGCCGCAATAAGTATCGGAGTTTGGATAATTTGATGTCCCGGATGTAGGGGTACACCATTCACCCCTCGGATTCCCATCCGCAGAACCGCCGTAATTCCTGTTTAAATCAACCCCATATGTCCCAAATGATGGGAAATATCTCCTGTTCTTCCTCCACATTGAATAAACCGTCCTTGAATAGTTATGCCCATCCGGATTAACCATAGGTATAATCCATATATCAAGGTTGTTTATGGCGTTCGTTATAAACGGGTCGCTACCGTATCCCCTTAAAAGGGTATCTATGAAAAACAGGGGTATTTCAAGGGCCGGCCATTCACGGGCGTGATGTGTTCCCATAACTAAGACCCCCGGCTCCCCCTCATTTGTATTTGGATTATCCGTTATCCTAATGGCCACTATCGGCCTTCCCTCCCAAGAGAAACCAAGGGTATCAAGTCTCGTTATTGACGGATAGGAGTTTTTGTAATTCACGAGTAGGGTATAAACATCGTTTGTATTGTGATACGCCCATGCCACGGTTGATATATAACTATCAACATCCGGGATAATTACCTCATACCTAAAACCCGCCTCTTTTAAAAACTTTAACTCCCCGAGATCCTTTACATGTATATCCGTCCATTCTCCCCTTGCGGAAAACCCAACAACATCCAAATCCTTTACGGGAAGCCTCTCAACCTCCTTTAAAGGTGCGTATATCCTAACCAAAGATGATGATATTAAAATCCCGATCATCACCGATTATTATAAGGGTGTGATTTTGTTTTCAATCAACTCGTTAAAGGTTTTTACCGCCCTTCTAACATGGGGTATTGTTATAGAGCCACCTACGACCAAGGCGATGTTTATCAACTCGTAAAACTCCTCCTTTGTAATTCCCTCATTGACGCATTGAATTATGTGGTATGTTATGCAATCATCACACCTCAAAACCAAGGATGCCACCAAACCCATCATCTCCTTATACTTTTTCGGTATAGCTCCTTCTTTATACACATCGTTATCAAGGGCAAAAAACCGCTTTGTATATAAATTTCCCCCTTTTAATATCATTTCGTTGAGTTTTTCCCTCTCCTGCCAGAATTCCTTTACATCCATATTGGGTATTTTACCCCTGTTGAAAATAAAAAAAACAAACCTTAAAATTTTTTCTTATGGTGAAGACTTTATGGGAAATTTTTATGAGAACAAAGGGTTTGTGTGCCTTTTGCGGTAAAAAACTGGTTTTTGATAGGTTTGAGTATAAGGGGTTGGAGGGGGCATGGACATTTGTGGGTTCTCCGGATAAGGAAATCCCGGTATGCCTTGAATGTGCGGAGGAGGTTAAAGGGGATGCAGGTGATAACGGATGAAGAGATATACCTTTTAGCCTTTCATTTGGCGGATGGAATAGGGCCCGTAAAACTGGGGAAAATATTGAATAAGTTCGGTTCGTTTGGAGAGGCGTATAAATACAAAAATACGATTCCCGCTCGCATCCCGGATTTAAACTATGTAAAGGATTATATCGCTAAGTTGGGGGAAAAGGGGATAAACTTCATAACCTTTTTAAACCCCGAATTCCCCAAAAGGTTAAGGGATTTTCAAAACCTACCCAAGGTTATATATTACAAGGGGAACCTTAATGTTTTAAACCATAAAACCGTTGGTATAGTTGGAACCCGGTATCCATCCGTATCGGCAAAGAACTTTGTGTATAAGTTATCTCAGGTGTTATACGAAAACGGTTTTGCGGTTGTTTCGGGTGGCGCATTGGGTATAGATACCGCCGCCCATAAGGGGTGCATAAATAGAACGGTTGTTGTTATGGGTTGCGGTCTCGATAGGTTGTATCCCCGTGATAACATACCTATGTTTAACGAAATCGTTAAAAACGGTGGTTTGATATTAAGCGAGTTTCCCCTCGGCATTCCTCCAAATCCGGGAAATTTTCCAGCGAGGAATAGGGTTATAAGCGCTTTAAGCGATGTTGTGGTAATAGGGCAATCCCCAGCAAAATCCGGGGCAATAATTACGGCGAAATGGGCATTGGATCAGGGTAAGGATATATGGGCTATTCCCGGGGATCCGGAGGATTTGAGGAATTTCGGTTCAAACAGGCTAATATACGAGGGTGCAAAACCCTTATACGACATCGGTGAATTCCTCGAGGAGATAAAGGAAGGAAACTTAATATATAACACGCCAAAGCCTATATTAAACGAGTATGAGAGCAACTTGTTGGAATTTCTGCGTGAGGAAAGGCATATAGACGAAATTGTGGAAAACTTCGGAAATCAGATTTACAACATCCTATTGGAACTCCAAGTGAAGGGCTATATTACAGAGCTTCCCGGTAAGGTTTTTCGTTCAAACCTTTGAAAATCCTTAAAAGGCGTAAAGTTGTGGGTTTTGAGAGGTTAAGGATTTGGGAAATCATCTTATAATTAAAGCCGTTAAGGAAAAGTTTATAAAAGGCCAAAATTTTCCAATAGGGGGTTCTTAAACCCTCAAAGGGTGAGCCTTGTTTTGGTGAGAATTCGTATCCGCATACGCTACATTTGTATTTAACCCTTCTAATTTTTATAAGTTTCCCGCCTTTGCAGTGATTCCTCGGAATCCTTAATAACCCCAACCTCTACATCTCCTCAACAACACCCCATTCACCCAAATCCTTTATCTCCTCTATTATTCCCTGAACGGTTGAACACTCTATTCCCATAACAAAAAGAAGGGGGCTTAGCCCCCCATTTGTTTATTTTAGCCCCAAAGCCTCGCGCAACTTTAAGGCCTTTTCAAACCTTTGGGCTACATCATCCCAATTAAGATTCCTGAAAAACGCGTCTATGTATCCACCCTTTGCCGCCCCGTAATCCATGAAGAAGGCGTGTTCAAACACATCAAGGGCTAAGATAACATAGGCATTCCAGAAGGGATATGTGTTCTGCTCATCTCCTATGGCTATGAAGAGCCTGTCAAAGTTGAAGTCGTACGCAACCCAAGCCCAACCCCTTGCGGCCGTGGCGGTAGCCCTAAGTTCATCCTCAAACCTTTCGTAGGACCCGAAATCCCTCTCTATCTGCTTTAAAAGGTCACCGGATGGTCTTCCACCCTTACCGCCAAGGTTGAAGAAGTATATCTCGTGGTTCTTTATCCCACCTATAGCCCTCGTTAAATCCACTTTCAACGATCTTATAAGGCTGTATGTGGGGTTTGCCTTGGACAGTTCTTCCTTTGAAAGTTTTTCTATCGTCTCCTGAACCTCGTTATACTTTGCGACATATCCGTTGTAAAGTTTTATATGCTCCCTAACGCTCTTTTCGGATATGCCGTCCAACTTAAATATGTTTGGGTTTGCCTCATCCCAATTTATCGCTTCATACTTCTTGAATGCCATGTTTCACCTCCTTTTTTATCCCGACCAATTTAGTCGGGTATTATAAAGGGGTAAAATTTTAACTCAGTAAGGCCTACTCCTCTTACCCTTGTCCTCGTTTATGAATATAAAGGCCACTATATCCCCCGGGATTATTCTCATATCCAATTTCAGGTCTTTGGGGTTTAAACCCACCCTATCGTAAAGGGAGGATGCCTTATCATCCACAAGACCCCTATGCTTTTGGGATATGTTCTCAATAAACACGATAGCCCTATTCCTCCAAAGTTTGGCGTTATCGTATGTGGTATCCACCCATCCCTCCTTTGCCCACTTTTTAATATCCTTTTCTTTAAAGTTTCCAACGGGCAATTTCGGAACTTTGAGGTTTTCGGTGTAATACAGCTCCCCATCGGGGGATAGAACACCTATGCCTACGGAAGTAATATAGTTCAAAATTTTCGGGTTTTCCACCAAATAATTCCACATTTTTTGGGAAATCTCAAAGGGTTCGGCATTTGCCAGTTTGTCATATGTCTCAAATGTTTGGCTCAAGATGTATGCCTCAAATAGTAATTTTGATAATCTCGGGGGTCCGAGTGTTTCAAAAGCCACACTCGGATATTCCACATTTTTTGAGAGCCTTTCAAGGTATTCAAGGGCATCGTTCCTCAAAACCCCTCCCCTGTAAGATGGTCCCAGAAGGGCGCTTTCTATCGCACCCACTACATCCTTACCCGTCCCTTTCCCCTCAATTTCAAGCATAACAACCTCTGCTATATCCTCGGCGGTTATCATTTCCATCTGTCCGAGATTGGTTATGCTCCTAAACTCTTCCAAGGAATACAAACCGTTTTCCCCCGTATCTATGAATGAAGTTCTTAAAACCTCGCCCGTTTCCTCGCAATTATATTTTGGTATGTTGCCACCTTCAAGGCTAACCTTTACGGGTTTCTTTATTTTAATCGGTTCCCCCTTTTTGACAATTTCCCCGTTATCTATCCTCTTCCAACCTATGGTTGCTGCGGGTTTAACCTCTTTTATTACAGGTGAATCGTTTGCCCGCGATAATATCACATAAAGCAAACTTGATGCCCCGGCCATCGCCGTCTTTGAAAGCAGAACCCTTGAAGGCCTTTCCTCCCCATGGGTATAGGGTATATCCCAACCCATACCTCCCGTTCCCGTCGTTCCCACCTTTAAGTACAACTTCGCCCCGGATCTCCTCAAACCCTCACGCAAAACAAAGAAATGCCTTATTAAAAGGGGGGTGTAAAGGGAAAGCATGAGTTTCTCAACCTTCTCTTTTAGCGTATCGTATTCGTTATCCTCCCCTTTGATATACTCATAAACATCCATTACGGCGGAAAAGATATCCCTATAAGCGACGGCGGTGGCGGTATTAACCGTATCTATAACTATTTCAGGCTTTAACCTTACCAGGAGGTTGTAAAGGAAGTTTTCTTTTACATCTTTAAGCCCGAGGTTTTCTTCAATCGCCTGAATCCGTAATTCTTTGTCTCCTAAAATCTTCCACTTTGGAATATCCTTTAACGAAACCGTAAGGAATATATCACCCCAAAATCCTACAACCTTATCGGCATAAATGTATTCCCCTAAGTACTCGTCCCTCCCCTTTTTTATTTTGCCGAATTCCCGTAAAGTTTCCTCAACCTCGTTTCTGGTTAAACCCACAATATAAACCCTCTTACTCTTCGGACAAACCTTCCTCAATACCGCCCTACCCACTAAACCCGTTCCGCCAACAATAAGAACCCTTTTAAAATCCGCTTGCATATTGGGTATTATAATCTTGTAGGGTTTTTTGTGGGGTAATGGTTATGACAAAAAAATCCACATTCATAAGGTCGGCCTTCAACTTTAGGCTTGCATTGGGGCACTTTTAACCGCCTCGGTTAGGTTGACCGGCAAGGTTGCGGGTGCAAGGATGTACGCCCTCATATTTATACTTTGGGATATCATAACTTTGAACTATATCGGTTGCATTGGATAATCGTTTAAGCATTCATCCAAAGGGTAGTATTCTCCTTTTCACCTTTGTGTGTTTCTGGGCTTTATTGGATATACACCCGGAAGACCGCTTTATGGTTTTCCGAGCATCCCTTTCTTCCTTCTCCCTAAGGGTTTGAGGAAATCGGGGGGTTATGGGGAATACACTTACACAAAGGGTGTATTTCTGGGACCATACGTTGAAGCAAACTTTTTAAGGGGTTTCGGCAGGGAAAATTGGAATTTTGGGATGTGGTTTATAAGGGGTAGGGCTTTCACCGTTAGCGGGAAGATTGCCACCTCTACGAACAAACGGAACAGGGTTATAATATTACCTCTATGAGGTTGTTTGTTATGATTATACTCTTTGCCGCAATTTTGGGATGTAAAAAGGAGGAGGAACAACCTCCCCCGCAACAATCCGGAACACCTACAAGTATTGACCTATACCACGGTACGGTTTCCTTAGGTCCGAGTTCCTATTTTTGGATAAAGTTTGAAGCCTACGAAGGAGATACCCTTTACTTTGAAGCGAGGGTTAAAACGGGTGATGGTGATATAAGTTATGCCTTTTGGGCGGACAGTGTAAATTATGCAAAATGGGATAACGGGGGAAGCGCCCAGTTAAACGGTTATGTTGAGGCGGTTCCAAATGTTTCCTATTCGCCGGTATTAACAAAGGGTGTTTATTATGTGGTTATCGGGAATTCCGCGCTTATAAGTTCAAAAACATATTGGGTTAGGTCTTATCTAAGGGGGTTGAGATGATAGTAATTCTATCCTTTTTTAGGCCTTATGCGGATGATAAGATAGACATTACAAAAGTTGAGATGTTAAAGGAACATTTCAAGAAAGTCCATTCTAACCTCGTTGTCCATAAGTGGTATGAGTTATATAAGGATTCTGCGGATTATTGGAAAAACTGGGATGGAAAAAGTATAATAGTGAGGCTAAAAACGGGGAAAACCTTACCCCCAATTTTGCAGAACTTTAATGTTAAACCCTTAAAATACTCCCCTTCATATCTCGTTGAATTACCCGAGTATGCGAAAAGTTTGGATTTTGTGAAAAATCTATTAAACGAACTCAATTCGGATCCGAATGTTGAATTTGCCGAACCGAATTTAAAGTATAAAGCCCTATACTGGCCTAACGACCCCTATCTCGGCACCTCGTTATGGGGGTTATGGGTTATATACGCCGACAGGGCTTGGGATATAACGGTTGGTAGCAGAAGTGTAAAGGTTTGCGTTGTTGATCAGGGTGTGGATTACAACCACGAGGATTTAGCCGGGAATTATGGGTATGGGAAGGATATGGTTGATAATGACAACGACCCGTATCCCGTTAATTCTTCGGAGTTTCACGGAACGCATGTGGCCGGGACAATAGCGGCGGTTATGAATAACGGTTTGGGCGTTGTGGGTGTGGCCCAGAGTTTAATAATTTCCTGCAGGGCCTTAAACGACAGCGGGACGGGTTCAACCGCTTGGGTATCCCAGTGTATAAGGTGGTGTGCGGATACAGGGGCAAAGGTTATAAATATGAGCCTTGGAGGTTCAATGCCCTCAAGTGACCTTGAAAGTGCCGTAAATTACGCCGTTGATACCGCTGGGGTTGTGGTAGTCTCAGCAGCCGGCAACGATGGTTCTTCAAGCGTAAATTACCCTGCGGCCTATGAGGCCAGTATGGCGGTGGGAGCAATTGATACACTCGGAGAAAGGGCTTATTTCAGCAATTACGGACCGGAGTTGGATGTGGTTGCACCTGGTGTAATGATATTATCCACCATGCCCTTTATAAGTTCATACTCATACCTTGACGGTACATCAATGGCAACCCCGCATGTTAGTGGCCTTGCCGCCTTAATCCTATCAAAGAACCCGAACCTTTCCCCCGCCGATGTAAGGGGTATAATCACCGGAACGGCAATAGACATGGGTGAATTGGGGAAGGATTGGTTTTATGGGTATGGATTGATAAGCTCTTACAGGGCACTTTTGGCTACACCATCCCCAACCTTTGTGGGGGATGTATCCGAGAGTGGGGTAAGGATAGTAAAGGGTAAAGGTAGAGTTATCGTAGAAGGTTTGTCGAGCGTGGATATATTTGATGTTGGGGGGAGGAGGGTTTTCTCGGGTAAGAGGTTTGAAGGTTATCTAAGGCCGGGGGTTTATTTTGTTAAGGGGTTGGAAAAAACATATAAGTTTGTTCTGGTATGGTGAGTTTGGCGGACTTAGACCTAAACTTTGAAACGGACGGGTATAAGGTTTATATAAAAAGGGTTGATGGCGGGAGGTTTAAATGGGAAAAAAACATAACCCTGTTTTTGAAAAAGGGCGATTGTGAAGATTTCCTCTGTTTTGTAAAGGTATTCCTCGGATATGATTACTATAAGCCTTGGGTTGAAGTCTTTTCCATAAATCCCAAACCTTGTGGTTATGAGTTCTTTGGGAGTAAAATTGAAAGGGAAATGTTTAAAAGGTTTTACGAATTCCTACCCAAGGGGGGAAGGCTATATGTGGAATATTACGAAGATACGCAGACATTCAATGTTTTAAAAGGGGATAGAGACCCTTCTGAAAGCAGGATGGGTAAGGTTCTTTTGGAAGTGGGATTTGGGAAACTCAGAAATTGGTATTATCCCGAAGGTCTAAGGGAAGGGGGGCAAAAGATAGGTGCGGAAAAAGTTTAACGGGTTTAAAATAATAGGTTGAAAGCGGTTATTTTGGGTGCAAACTCTTTTATTGCGAGGGCGTTGGCGGTTGAAATGTTAAAAGAAGGTTGGGATGTGTTTTTGGCAAGCAGGAATACGGACGAGTTGGAAAGGGTTGCGGAGGATTTGGGTTTGAAATATGGGAAGGATGTTAAATTTGGGAAGTTTGATGCCACCGATTATGAAAGCCATAAGGGGTTTTGGGATAATGTTTTAAAGGATTTCGGGGATGTTGATGTGGCGGTAATATCCTTTGGATACTTGGGAAATAACGATAAGGCGTTAAAGGATTTTTCCGAAGCCCGTAAAATCGTTGAAACGAATTACTTGGGCGCAATTTCAGTAATCAACATAATAGCGGGTTATATGGAGCAGAGGGGTAAGGGGATAATAGTGGCCATATCTTCCGTTGCGGGTGATAGGGGTAGGGCGAAGAATTTTGTATATGGCAGTGCAAAGGCTGGCCTTACACAATACCTAAGCGGTTTAAGGGCTAAGATGTTTAAAAAGGGGGTAAGGGTCATAACCATAAAACCCGGTTTTGTGGATACACCTATGACAAAGGGCTTGGATATACCAAAACCCTTATTATCCGCACCCGAAAGGGTGGCAAAGGACATATTTAAGGCCATAAAAAGGGGTAAGGATGTGGTATATACGCCTTTTTATTGGTGGTTTATAATGCTCGTTGTTAAGGCAATTCCGGAGTGGATTTTTAAAAGGTTGGAGTTTTGATTATGAAGATGCAGAAGGATACACCCTTACTTGAACAGTACAAAAGGATAAAAAGCCAATATCCGGAAGAGATTTTATTGTTTCACTTGGGGGATTTTTACGAGACATTTTTTGAAGATGCCGAGATAGTCTCAAAGGTTTTGGGTATAGTTTTAACCAGTAGACCTATGGGTAAAAACATAAGGGTGCCTATGGCGGGTATTCCCGTTAAATCCGCCGATATATACATAAACAAGCTATTAGAGGCGGGTTATAAGGTTGCCATATGCGACCAGACCGAAGAAAAGGAGAGTAAAACCCTTTTAAAAAGGGTTGTAACGGAAGTTATTACACCGGGCACAATAATATCCGAAACCCTTTTACCCGAGGATACAAACCAGTATTTGGCTTCTTATAACGAGGCTATGGGTGAGGCCGCAACCTGTCTTATTGATGTTTCAACCGGCGATGTTTATTACATTCTCGGTAAAAAGGAGGAGGTTTTGGAAGAAATGCGGAGGTTAAACATAAGGGAAATGGTTTTACCCAAAGGGGTAGATGTGGATATAAATGTGGCGAAAACATACAGGGATATTGAGACATTCTCAACGAAAAACGGGTATAGACTATTGCAGGAAATTTTTAATATTACGAGAAACTATCCACCTTTGGTTTTAAGCGTTTTGGGTGGGGCGTTGGGATATTTACGGGAAAAAAAGGGTGATAGTATAGGGCATTTACAACCGCCGGTTGAATACCCTTTAAACGAGTATATCCCCCTTGACAAAAGAACGGTTGAAACCCTTGGCCTTTTGGGAGAAAGGTCGCTATATTCACTACTAAACCATTGCCTAACCCCGATGGGTAAGAGGCTTTTAAAATTTACCGTTTTACACCCCTTTGCCCGAATTGAACAAATACAAACCCGTTTGAGGAGGGTTGAATTCTTTTTAAGCAATACAAATATAGCCAAGATTGTTGAAGAAAACCTTAAAAGGATTTACGACTTTGAAAGAGATCTTTCAAGGATTTCTTCGGGTAAAATGGTTCCGAAGAACCTTTTGAGGTTTTCAAAATCGTTAAGAAACGCTTTAAAGATTTTAAGAGTTTTGAAGGTTAATTTTAACCCGGAATTGGAACAGATTTGCGAAAAAATTGAAAACACCCTCGTTGAAGACCCACCTGCAAACATTTCGGACGGGGGATATATAAGGGATGGCGTTGATAAAAATTTAGATGAATTGAGGAACATTCAGAGGAATGCGGAGGGTATGCTGAAAAAGTTGGAAGAAGATGAAAGGAGGAAGACGGGTATAACGAACCTACGCATAGGGTACAATTCCGTATTCGGATATTACATAGAGGTTAGTAGGGGTCAGGCGAAGAATGTTCCGGATTACTATCATAGAAAGCAAACATTAACCAATGTTGAGAGATTTACAACGGAAGAATTGCAATCCTTGGAGGACAAAATCATAGCATCAAAGGAAAAGGCCATAAGGTTGGAAAGGGAGATTTATAAAAACCTTTTATCCGAAATCTTAAAATTCTCAAAGGATATAAAGTTGGTATCCTCAAAGATAGCCGAGATAGATCTAACCTTATCCTTTGCAAAAGTGTCAAAAAAGTTTAGATATACAAAACCCGAAGTTTATAAGGGTTATGCCTTGGAAATAAAAAACGGGAGGCATCCAACGGTTGAGGGCTTTATGGATACGGTTTTTGTACCAAACGATACATACCTTGATGAAAACAAGTTTTTTGCCCTGATAACCGGCCCAAATATGGGTGGAAAATCAACATATCTCAGGCAGGTGGGGATTATATGCCTTATGGCACATATGGGTTGTTTTGTTCCAGCAGATTACGCGAAAATACCATTGCTTGATAGGGTTTTTACGAGAATAGGGGCTTCCGATGATTTAACGAGGGGAATATCAACATTTATGGCGGAAATGCAAGAGGTGGCCAATATTCTAAACACCGCCACAAAAAACAGTTTGATACTCTTGGATGAAATTGGTAGGGGAACATCAACGCACGACGGCCTTGCGATAGCATGGGCGGTTTCCGAGTATATACTCAACAATATAAAGGCGAAAACCCTTTTTGCCACACACTATATTGAACTATCAAAATTGGCATCGGATCACGATAACGCCTTTAACCTAACCGTAAAAGTAGAGGAAGAGGAAAACACCATAAGGTTTTTATACAAGGTTGTGCCCGGTAGTGCGGACAAGAGTTATGGTATATATGTTGCAAAACTTGCGGGAATACCAGAAGATGTTGTAATAAGGGCCAAGGAATTACAAGAAAAATTTGAAAGGGATTTTCTCATAAAAGCATCTTCGGAAGGTGAAGAATTGGTTGAGTATTTAAAGGGGTTAAATGTGGATGCCCTTTCTCCAAAGGATGCTTTGGACATACTTTACGAGATAAAGAGGTTGTTGGGTGCTAATAAAGAATAAACCCTTGGCCTTTTACATTTCTCTGGTTTTAATCGCTTTAATGTTTTGGAATACAGATTTGTTTCACGAAACCGGCCATATGGTTGCCACGATTTTAACCGGTGGGGATATATGGGATACCCAGCCTCCATTATTATGGGCACTTTAATGGTGGTTCTGGCGGATATGAAATTCTCAAATTTTATAACCTTGGTGTTGGGTATGCTGATAGGTTCATCAACATTATTCATTAGCCTTATGTTCGTATCCGTGGCTTTGTTTTTTGTAGAGGATTTAAACTCTTTGCTTTTAAGGTTTGTGGGTTTGATTAGCATTTTATACGCCCCTTACAATGTTATAAGCGACATATTTTTTAACTCGGGTTTTAGCGATGCGGTAATCCTTTCACAATTAACAAAAATAGGCCCCCACCTCTGGGGGGCCATATGGATAGTATCACATTACAAGGTTGATGATGAACTTTCCGGCTTTGAGGATGTATGAACCCCACTTTTTGAGTTTGCTCACCTTATCCAAATCATCCTTTTTAACGATTATATCACACCCCTTGGTTTCCGCTGCTTCTATAACGATAGAACCTCCGGGTAGCGTTGAAACCTTACCCTTCACATACTTTATAGACTTACTCCACATGTCTTTTGCCTCCGGGTATTGGGATGCATCAAACAAAACATTGCCGTTTTCGTCGAGGATTCTTGGATACATACAAGCCTTGGTACCCTCAGGGGTTTTTATTATCACACTGCCTTCTTCGGGTTTCTCTTGGGGTTCGCTAACGGAAGGTTTTGTGGGCAATGTCTTGGCCAAGTTATCCAGTTTCATCTCAACCCAAACTTCAACCCTTCCATCTTCATAGTATTTTGGTTTTCCAATTACCTTGGCGTCTTTAACCAGACCCTCAACCCTCTGAACGACTATATCGCTGGAAACCATGTAATCCTCAACCACCGTCTCGGAGGTTATATGAACACCCTTAACGATTTCCAGTAGATTCCTCCGGGCATCCGCAACCGCGGCTCTTTCCGCAAGGAGTTTGGCCTGACCTTTGGGTTTATTGGGGTCTATGAACCCGTATCCCTTTGCCCTTATGAATCCGTGCGTCCAGTCTATCTCCCCTTTGTCATATACATCCTTCACCGTGCTATCCTTTACCCCTATTGGCTCTACAGCCGGCTTTTGCGAAATTAATACTATCCACATCATACGCCGACAATTTTAAGGTTGGAAATGTTTGTCGTCAAGGGGTAAAAGCACATACTTGACAAAGCAATAATATTGTGGCATAATTGAATGGTTAACATAAGTTAAAAGGAGGTGGAGCCATGGCAAGGGAAATCGTTCGCTGGGATCCTTTTAAGGAATTGGAGAATTTAAGGAGGGAGATGGAGAAGCTGTTTGATACATTTATAAGCGAGAGGAGGTTTGATAGGGAATTCGCGTGGGCTCCGGCCATAGAGGTGAAGGAACTCCCCGACAAGTATATCCTCAAAGTGGATGTTCCGGGCGTGAAAAAGGAAGATCTAAAACTTGAAGTCTCGGATAATGTCCTAACCATATCGGGCGAGAGGAAAGAAGAGAAAGAGGAGAAAGAAGCCCAATATTACAGAAGGGAAATCCTATACGGCTCATTCCAAAGGTCTATACAATTGCCTTCTAATGTGGAGCCCGATAAGATATCCGCGAAGTTGGAAAACGGGGTTTTAACCATAGAAATACCCAAAACCGAAAAGGCTAAGGCCAAGGAAATACCGATTAAATAACCTTTTGGGGTGGGGTGAAAAATCCCGCCCCCATTACCACCTCATCAACTGGTCCCAATTTCTCCACATTGTCGTAATTTATACCACCATCCACGGTTATTGTAAAGTTTAAACCGTATTTTTTCCTCAAATCGTCCAGTTCGTATATTTTTGGTATAACCCACTCTAAGAGTTTCTGGCCGGAAAATCCCGGATAAACCGTCATAACCAAAACCTGATCTATTTCCGGTAAAACCTTTATAATCCTCTTTACGGGCGTATCCGGTGATATGGCTATACCAACCTTTAATCCGAAATCCCTTATTATGTTTATCGTTTGGGTTAATATCGCATAACTCTCGTAATGAAAGGTAATCCTAAAAACCCCTTCAAATACAAACCGCTCTATATATTTATCCGGCCTTTCAAGCATCAGGTGTATATCCAAGGGTTTATTACTCAATTTATAAATCGCCTTTGCTATATCTGAACCCAATGTTATATTCGGAACGAAATGCCCATCCATTACATCAACATGTATAAAATCGCCTTTTTTTGCCTTCTCAACCTCCGAATATATCTCAACCCAATTCGCCGCTATTATTGAAGGTGCTATTTTTACCTTCAAGATTATTTTTTAATTTTTGGCTTTGCGAACTTCCTCCAACCCTCTATCCAATCCCAATCCTGTTTTAATACCGTTTCCGCGAGTTTAACCACATTAACCCCCAACATTGCCGCATCCTCCAACGCCTCATGTATCCTATCCCCCCTCCACAACCTATGCGCATACACCACACCCAAGGGGGGAATTATAAAACCCATTTGGGTTAGGGCGGAGAGGATTTGCGAACCCACCTGCATACCCCCATCCTCTTCACCGACAACTATTACACCCGCAACCTTGCCCCTAAGCATAAACTCGTTCTGGTTTTCCAAGGATGTTAATCTTTCTATCAAGGTTTTTAAAAGTGCGGATGGGGAATACCAATACACGGGAGATGCAAAAATTATGGCCTCCGATTCCAAAATATCCCATACCAAAGAACCAAACGCATCCCCAATTTTATCCTTTATGCAATTCTCCAAATGGCATAATGCCGGGTGTTCGCTGTAATTACCGGCACAATAGTTCATAGGATAATCAACCAAGTTTATTAACTTAATTTCCGCACCCGCCCTTTGGGAAAATATTAAAGCCCTCTTTAAAAACTTTGCCGTCCAACCGTTTCTCCTCGCGGAACCGTTAATACCCAAAACCTTTATTCGCATAACTATATATTTTAAAGCCGTTCAAAAAGGGGTTTAAGCGTTTTATATGTTTCCTCTATTCCCTGAGATATTACCTTTACATCCCCTATTATGGGCATAAAGTTTGTATCCCCGTTCCACCTCGGGACTATATGAAGGTGTATATGCCCTTCATACCCCGCACCCGCAACCCTCCCTATGTTAAACCCTATGTTAAAACCGTCGGGATTGTAAGCCTTTCTGATATTCGTTATGGAAATCTGCAATAGTTTGAACATCTCTTTATATTCTTCTTCGTTTAAGAGTTCGGGCGTTGATTTATGGGAGTATGGGGCTATCATCACATGCCCGGAGTTATAGGGAAATATGTTTAATATAACGAAGTTGTGCTTTCCTCTAAATAGTATATAAGCCTTATCGTCTTCTTCTTTTGGCTTTGTGCAAAATATACATTCGCTTTTATCCACATGCAAAATAAACTTAAACCTCCAAGGAGCCCACAATTTCTTCATATTCTTGGGATTTTATAGCAGTTTAATATTCACCCCTCCTCATAGCCCTTTCTATATCCCTTTGCTTAATAACTTCTTTCTTCTCGTATTTCTTCCTACCCTTTGCCAATGCTATAATAACCTTAACCCATCCCCTTTTAACTATTACTTTTAGGGGTATGGCGGTATATCCCCTTATGGTTATCCTACCTATTATTTTATCTATCTCCCTCCTGTGTAAAAGCAATTTTCTCGGCCTTTTGGGGTCTGGGGTGAAAACATTGGATTTTGTATAAGGTGCTATGTGCATGTTGTATATAAATAACTCGCCATCCTTTGGATGTATAAACGCTTCGGATATGCTAACCTTTCCCATTTTTACGGATTTAACCTCGCTTCCCTCCAAAACTATACCCGCCTCAAAAGTTTCCTCTATCTCGTAATCGTGATAAGCCTTTCTGTTCTCCGTTATTACCTTTTCGTAAGCCATATAAAAAGCCATATCACAAGGTTAAGCAAAAGCGTAAGTCCTATGGATATTAGAATGGATGTTCCCAAGGGGAAATAAACATCTATACCCTTCCATTTGAAGTGGAAGTCAAGGGGGTTTTGGGGTATTGAAAACTTCTCAAAGGCCATAAAAATCAGACCAATAAAAACCAATATTACCCCCATTAAAACTATAAACCTACCCATCTCCTCAAACATAAGCGTGAATTTTAAGGATGTAAGGTTTATCTAAATTTTTTCGCTACGCCGAAATGAAAGGTTGAAATATAGCCTCTACCGGAAGGAAAGTATACGTCGTCAGGAAGGTTTATAGTAGGTTTACTGAATATTTGAGGGCCATACCCGTAAAGAACTGAAAAAGTGAAGTCGCCTAAGTGTAATGATGCAAAGTGGGATACAACGGCATATCCGGGGTCAAGCCTGAAACTTATACCAAAGGTTAAAACCTCTGGATTGCCTACACCAAACATTAGGTCTATTAATAATTGGGGAAAGGCAGGGAAATAGACATTATGTTCATGTCGTCTGACATATCCCAACTGAAATCCGGGAGATAACTTTAAAGAAATTGCGTTCCTATCCGACGATTTAGCCCATTTAAAATAAGGGAATATGGATATACCAAAATATTCATACGGATGCTCGACAATACGCATAACGACAGTATCTCTAGGATACCAATACTTATCGACGACATAATATCTATACTCTCTCCTTCCTCCTCCCATTCCTCCCTGTAATCCGAATTCAAAATTCTCCCGTTTTATAAAACTCTTCCCCAAATCTCCCGTGATAAATGTAATATTATAGTATTCACCATTGTCTTCACTATCCATACTTTGCACTGACACACCTACGAAAGCCTTGCTGTCATCTATCCTCGCCGTATCATAAGGTATGGGCGCGCTAACGCATTTTGTGATGAGTAAAACCGTAGTAAGAATAAAAGCAACCTTCCGCATATGGAAATTATAAAGTGGAACATTAAAACTTTTTGGCCAAGCCGAAGAATAGCCTTTTAATATCCCCACTTTCTTGGTCGGTAAATAAACCGTACATTAAAGAAAGCGTATAATCACCTATATGAACCGATACAAGGGGATTTACAACGGAATACACATCAAATCTAACACCAGGGGTTAAAGCTTCGTATTTCCCTATGCCCATCATAAGGTTAAAATAACTATCCGGAAAAACTACGGAAGCCCAAGGATTCGTTTCCCAATGATACCTATACATAAATCCCCAATGAACACCGGGAGATAATTAAATCCGTACGGTTAAGTGTGTCATTTTCATAAACATTCCCGGCCGCCATACCGCCTTGTGCTCCCATCTCTACCACCTTTTTAATACCATACTTGAACTGCACATCTCCCCGAACATAGGTTGTCTTGTAATTTCTGGGAGCACCACATATATCCGTGTATTTCCCCTCTATATACTGGCCACCTACACCCCCAATGAGTTGCAAACTGTCATAGGGTATAGGCGTGCTAACGCATATAGGCATAAAGCATACCACCATTATAGGCAAGCTTATAATTTTTGGATGAAAATTTTTTTAGCAGGTGGAAGTGGGCTTATTGGAGCACATTTAAGGGCTTACTTTTCAAAAAAATACGATGTCGTTTTGGTTTCAAGGTTTAAGAATAAAGGTTTAACATACGATGAACTCCACAAGCACATAAGCGATGGGGATGTTATAATTAACCTTGCGGGTGAAAACATATCAAAAAGGTGGAGTAAAGGGGTTAAGCGTAGGATTTTGGAATCAAGGGTGAATACCGGTAAGGTTTTGGTTGATGAGGTTAAAAAATCCGGCAAGAGATTAAAGATTTTTGTTCAGGCATCCGCCGTTGGTTTTTACGGAAGGGATAAAAATGCAACATTTACCGAGGAGTCCGAGCCTATAAAGGAAGACTTTTTAACGGAAGTTGTGAGGGATTGGGAAAATTCAACAAGGGAAATAGAGGATTTGGGGATAAAAAGGGTTATAACGAGGTTTGGTGTGGTTCTTTCAAAGGACGCAAAAGCGTTTAAACTTATGGTTTTACCGTTTAGGTTTTTTGTTGGTGGAATAATAGGGGATGGGAAGCAATGGATGAGTTGGATACATATAGGAGATTTGTGTAGGGTTGTAGAATACCTGATTTTAAACGAAAAGACTGGAATATACAATGTTGTTTCCCCAAATCCCATAACAAACGAAGAGTTTTCAAGGATTTTAGCAAAAAAGATGAAAAGACCCCTTATTTTCCGTATTCCACCATTTGCTTTGAAAATTGTAATGGGTGAGGTGGCGGATTACTTAATATTGGAAGGGCAAAGGGTTATACCCAAAAGGCTAATGGATGAAGGTTTTGTATTTAAGTATCCAACAATTGATTTGGCCTTGGACGATTTACTTTCAAAGAAATAACATTTCAGCCGTAAAATACCGACTTACGATTATGAGGTGGGAGGAGTATATACAAAAAAGGGCCGAGGAGTTGGCGGAAAAGTTGGCAAAGAGGTTGGGTTATTATTTGGTGGATACCGAGTGGAGTTTTGGTGGTAAGAGGGGTTATTTAAGGGTTTATATAGACAAGGAAAACGGCATAACTATAAAGGATTGCGAGAGGTTTTCAAGGGCCTTTTCAGATATGCTTGATGCCGAGGATTTTATTGATGTCCCATATACCTTAGAGGTATCATCACCGGGTATAAATAGGAAACTCGTTAAACCGAGGGAAATAAATTGGGCTTTGAGGAGAAAGGTAAAAGTTGTGCTAAAAAATGGGGAAACCGTAAAAGGGGTTTTAAATTACTTTAACGAGGAGGAAAAAACCATAGGGGTTGATAACAGATTTTACAACCTTGAAGAGGTTGCGGTTTTACAATTGGATAACGAAAGGAGGTAAAAAATGGCCATAAGGGTAGATGAACTAAGGCTTGCACTTGAAGCCTTCGCCCATGAGCATAAGGTCGATCCCGAAACGGTTGAAAAAGCGCTTATAAACGCTTTAAGGGATGTTTTTTCCGAAAAGTATAAATATTCACACCCCAAACCCAGAAGCATAAAACCCGAAGTGGATTTAAGCAGGGGTAAGATATTGGTTAGGATAGAATTCGTAAATGAAGATGTGTCATCTGACAAAGGTGAAGTATTCTATATAAAAGCCCCGATAAAGGGTATATTCAAACCCAAAAAAGAGGCGGATGAAGAGGTTAAATTCGGCGATGTGATTGGAATTATAACCGATGATGGTAAAGATCTTGAAATCAAGTTTAATATAAGCGGAAAGATTGGGAAAATTGAAAAGGTTTACGGAAGGGGTGGGGAAGTCGTAGAGCAGAACCAAGATTTGTTCAAAGTTAAGGAAATAGGGTATGAGGAGATTATTACACCTGAGAAGTTCTCGCATTACGATGTTCAAAAGTTAAAGGAAAAATTCCTTTACAGGATAAAGAACGAGATCTTAAAGGCAAAACTCCCAAGGTTGCAGGCTTATATTAACAGGATTATAACGGGTAAGGTGCAAAAGGTTGATAAAAAGATGGGTGTTTTGGTCGGTATCCCTGAATTAGGCGTAGAGGGAAGAATACCACCGGAGGGAACGGTTGAAAACGAGGTTTATAGACCGGGACAGGATATAGAAGCGGTTGTTTTAAGCGTAGAGGAGAGAGCCTCATATCCCCTTCTCCTTTCCCGTTCGGATCCGAGATTTGTCCAAGCGTTGCTTGAAAGGTCAATTCCCGAACTTCAAGACGGTACGGTACAAATAGTTTCCATAGCAAGGGAGGCGGGTGTTATGACAAAGATGGCCGTTAAATCAAGGGATCCTTTTGTTTCCCCGGTTACCACACTCCTCGGTCCGAAGGGAACGAGACTTCATGCCATAAAGGGTAAAATGCCCAAGGGGGAAATAATAGATGTTATTCCCTATGACAACGACATCGTTAGGTTTGCCATACTTTCCCTTCAACCCGCAAACGGGGCGGTAGCGGCATACGAAAGAAAGGAAAGGGTTGACGGGGAAATTAAGGAGGAAATAAATGTATATTACGAGGATGATGAAGAGGTTTTGAGGGCAAAGGGTAAAGATGGGATAAACATAAAACTCGCTTCAAGGCTCGTGGGTAAAAAGATAAATGCTTTACATATAAGCGAATTCACACCTCCGGAAAGGGGAGTTACCCTGTACGAACTTAAAGATAAACTCGCCCCTGAAATATATGAAAAACTAAAAGAGGCTACACTTGTATATTTCACCAGATTGATACCTTTGGCTTATATGCAAAGGCTGTTGGGTACCGATGAGGCTACAACAATAAGGATTTTGGAAATAATAGAAGATGCTTTAAAGGAAAAGGGGGAGGAGAATGTCTAAGCCCAAGAAAGGACCAGTACCGATTAAGGAGTTTGCCAAGGAAATAGGTGTAGATCCGAAGATAATTATAAACATCCTTAGAAACAACGGGTACAAGCATGTCCGCAGTGAATCCCACAAGATGAACAAGGAGATGGAGGATATAGTCCGTAGGGAATTAAGCAAGCAGATAGAGAGTATAGGGCAAGAATTAAAGGTTAAAAAAGAAATATATCAGGCTCCTCCGAAACCTTCTCGTAAGGTTAAAAAGGATAGGAGGGATAGAGAAGAAAAATTTGAGGATAAGAAACCCAAAGTGGTAAAGAAAGTATCAAAGAGTATAACAAAACCCAAAAAGAAGGAAACAAAGCCCACATCAACCGTGGAAAAGATAACAATTACCGGCCCTATGAGCGTTAAAGAGTTCGCAGAGGCCATGGGCAGAACCCCAGAGGAGGTAATACAAAAAGCATTTGAAAAGGGGATACTTATAACCATAAACCAGATATTGGATGTTGAAACCATTATAGGTTTGGCTTCCGAATTCGGTATTGAAGTGGAACTCTCCGAAACGGCGGAAGAGGTTGTTGAAGAAACACCGGTGGATGAGGGAGATGTTAGACCCAGACCGCCGGTCGTAACCATAATGGGACATGTGGATCACGGAAAAACCACTTTGCTTGATACTATACGGAACACAAATGTTGCCCAGCAGGAGGCTGGGGGAATTACCCAACACATCGGGGCATATCAGGTCAAGCATGGGGATTATACCATTACATTTATAGATACCCCGGGCCATGAAGCCTTTACAACCTTGCGGGCAAGGGGTGCCCAGGTTACGGATATAGTTGTCCTTGTGGTTGCGGCCGATGACGGCGTTATGCCCCAAACCGTTGAAGCGATAAACCACGCGAGGACAGCGGGGGTTCCCATAATAGTTGCGATAAACAAAATAGACTTACCCACAGCCGATCCGCAAAGGGTAAAAAACGAACTTATGAGGTATAATTTGGTTCCGGAAGAGTACGGGGGGGATACAATAGTTGTTGAGATTTCTGCAAAGAAGGGTATAGGTATAGACGACCTTTTGGATGCCATTATAGTAAAGGCTGAAGAGCTGGGCTTAAAAGCACCTTATGGTGGTAGGGCAAAGGCTACGGTAATAGAATCTAAGTTAGATAAGGGCTTGGGACCTGTGGGAACGGTTATAGTGAGGAGCGGGACCCTTAGGGTTGGCGATGCGTTTTGGTGTGGTCCTACTTATGGTAGGGTTAGATTGATGTTAGACGATAAGGGAAATCAGGTAGAAGAGGCCACTCCATCTATGCCGGTTTTGGTCGTTGGGTTTGAAGAGGTGCCGAGGGCGGGTAATACTTTGGTTGTTGTTGAGGATTTGAACGAGGCGAGGGAAAAGGCGGAAGAGTATTCGGAAACATTGAAATATCAAATTGAACAAAAACAACATGTAAAGATAGCGCGGATGATTCAAGAGAAGTTAAAAGCCGGTGAAAAATTAAAACTCCCAATAATAGTAAAAGGGGATACGCAGGGATCCGTTGAGGCCATAGTTGAGGCTTTATCAAAGATGAAGTTTAAGGAGATTGAACCCGAGGTGATACATTACGCCGTGGGAAATATAACCTTAGCCGATGTAGAACTCGCCATAGCATCAAACGGGATTATCCTCGGTTTCAATACAAAAGTTGATAGTGCCGCAAAGGAAACGGCGGAAAACAGGGGTGTTCCCATAAGGATACACAAGATTATATATTCCCTTTTGGACGATGTGAAAGAAATACTTTCGGGTCAATTAGAGCCCGAGGTTGTGGAAAAGAAAATCGGTGAGGCCGAAGTTAGGGCGGTGTTTTCTACAAGCGCTGGGAATGTTGCGGGTTGTTATGTGATAAGCGGTACAATTAGGAGGGATGCGAAGATAAAGGTAAGAAGGGATGGGACCATACTGGCGGAAACCCGCATAGCATCCTTGAAGAGGTATAAAGATGATGTTAGAGAGGTGCAGCAGGGGTATGAGTGTGGAATAAAACTTGAAGGGTTTGAGAAGTTCAAGGTGGGTGATGTTTTGGAAGCATATATTGAAGAGAATATAAAGAGAGAACTAACTCCGGAAAATGGATAAGTTTTATGCGGTTATATTGGCGGGGGGTTTATCAAAGCGTATAAAATCAAAAATACCAAAGGTTTTTCATAAGGTTTCCGGAAAAATGATGATAGAATGGTCAATAGAAGCCTGCATCCACTTAAATCCCGAAAAGATTTTTGTGGTTGGAAATTCCGAAAACAAGGATATGTTGGAAAATGTTTGTGGTAAATATCCCAATGTGGAAGTGGTTGTTCAGGAGGTACCAAAGGGAACGGGTGATGCAGTTAATACGGTTAGGAGATTTGTTAATAATGGTCTTATTTATGTCGCCCCGGGGGATGCCCCGTTAATAAAGACGGAAACCATAAAAAAGATGCTTGATATAATGCTTAAAACCGATAAGGATGCCGTAATCCTTTCCGCAGAAGTCCCAAATCCCGAAGGATATGGAAGGATAGTTAGGGATGGGGATAGGTTTATAAAAATAGTTGAGCATAGGGATGCAAACGAAAACGAGAGGAAAATAAAAGAGGTTAATGGGGGTTTTTACATATTTAGGGGTGATAAGTTGTTTAAAGCCTTGGAGAAAATATCCCCAAACAATTCCCAAGGGGAATATTATTTAACCGATGTGTTCAATTTTCTTAAAGATGTTCAGGTTATCAAAGCGGAGGATTGGAAGGAAATTTTGGGGGTTAATACGAGGGAACAATTGGCGGTTGTTGAAGGTATAATGCAGGAGAGGATTAAGAAAAAGCATATGGATAACGGCGTTACATTTATTATGCCGGAAAATGTTTATGTTGAATTCTCCGTAAAGATAGGCAGAGACAGTATTATATATCCCTTTGTTGCCCTTCTCGGAAATACTATTATCGGTAAAAATTGCGTAATAGGACCTTTTAAGGTTTTAAACAACGAAACCATTCCCGATGGTTCGGAAATTTGGTAGGTTGAAAGTTTTTCAACCTTAGAATTCTTACCGCTATGTTGGAGTTTAAACTGGAAAATATTGAGAGTAAAAGCGAAAATAGGGAATGGGATATAGCGATAGTTGGAGGCGGGCCCGCGGGTTTGGGGGCGGCGATATACGCCGCAAGGTCCCTTCGGAAAACCGTGGTGTTTGAAAAGGGTGTTATAGGGGGACAGATAGTAACCACGGATGAGGTTGATAACTACCCGGGCCTTAGGGCAAAGGGTCCGGAGTTGGCGGAAAGGTTTGAAAAACACGCAAGGGATTTCGGGGCGGAAATAATATTTGCAGAGGTTTTGTCCATAAAAAGGGAAAACGGTATATTTATCCTTGAAACCACAGAAGGGGAACACACCGCTAAGGCGGTAATATGGGCGGCGGGTGCCGAACCAAAAAAGTTGGGTGTTCCCGGTGAAAAGGAATTTACCGGTAGGGGGGTTTCCTACTGTGCTGTGTGCGACGGTGCTTTCTTTAAAGGTAAGAGGGTGGCGGTTATAGGTGGTGGTGATTCCGCCTTTACCGAAGGTTTATACCTGTTAAACATGGTAGGGAAGTTATACCTAATACACAGGAGGGATGAGTTCAGGGCGCAAAAGTATTATGTTGAACAACTCAAATCCCACCCGAATGCCGAAATCCTAACAAACAAGGTGGTGGTTGAGTTCGTGGGGGATAAGTTTTTAAAAGGGTTGAAATTAAAAGATACCAAAACCGGTGAGGAGAGTTTCTTGGAGGTTGATGGTGCTTTTATATACATAGGTTTAAGGCCTGTGAACGATTTGATAAAGGATTATGTGGATTTGGATGAGAGGGGTTTTGCATTGGTTGGGGAGGATACAAAAACAAAAACACCGGGATTATTCGTTGCGGGGGATGGTAGGGTAAAACCCTTACGACAACTCGTCCATGCCTTAGCAGATGGTGCAACCGCAGCCATTATGGCGGATGAATATATAAGGCATTTGGAAAGCGTTAAGGTTGCGTAAGGTTTGGCTTGTAAGGTATTCTTCTGAGGTTTTCACAAAAAGTGAGGGTTTAAAAAGGCAACTCATTTTTAACCTTCAAAGGAGTATAGAAGAAGCGCTTAAAAGGAACAAAGTGTTGGGAAGGGTTTGGAGGGATAGGGACAGGATATATGTGGAAAGCGATGAGGATATTTCGGGAATCCTATCCCGGGTGTTTGGAATAAGTTCTTTTTCCCCGACCTATCACTTTAAGTTTGAAGATTTGGAGAAATTAAAAAAAACGATAAGGGAAATTTTTGGGGAAAGTGTTATGGGAAAGAAATTCGCCGTAAGGGTTAAAACGAGGGATAAGGTTTTATCCATAAGGAAGTTGGAGAGCGAATTGGGAGGCGCTTTATACGACCTTTCTTCTGGTGTTGATTTGGAAAACCCCGAAATCCAAATAAACCTTGAAATAAGGGGAGATGATATATATGCTTTTACGGAAACTTTTAAGGGGCAAGGGGGGTTTCCATCGGGTTCCCAAGGTAAGGCTGTTTCGTTGATTTCCGGGGGTTTTGATTCGGCTGTTGCGTCTTGGATGGGTTTAAAGAGGGGTTTAAAAATAACCTTTGTCTTATTTGATTTAGGGGGAAAAGACCATGTCGTTGGTACATACAAGGTTATCAATAAGTTATATAACGATTGGATATTCGGATACGAACCCGAGTTTTATGTTTTGGGTTTTTGGCCGGTTTTAATGACCTTGTCCAATGTAAAACCCAAACTCAGGCTGATAATTTTAAAAAGGGTTATGTATAGGTTGGGGGAGATATTGGCCAAAAACATAGGGGCGGATGCGATAATTACCGGGGAGTCCTTGGGTCAGGTTTCCACCCAAACAATCCATAATCTGCGAATTATAGAAGAATCCGTAAATATACCCGTTTTCAGGCCGTTGATATTTATGGATAAGGAGGAGATAATCCGTTTAAGTAGGGTAATAGGAATATATGAAATTTCGGAGAGGATTCCGGAATACTGCGCTATAGCCCCTCCCCCACCACCAAAAGCCAAACTTTCCGAGGTTAAATACGAAGAAAAAAAGGTTATGAATGCCTTGGAAGGGGTTATAAATTCTGCAAAGAAAATACCCGTATCGGGTGGTTATGAATTGGAAGAAGAGATTTTTATATTCGACATACCCGAAGATGCCGTTGTTATAGACCTTGAAAGGGTTGATTTCTTTGAGTTTATGGATGACATAGACAACCTTGACAAAAGTAAAACATATGTTTTTGTATGCAAAGAGGGTATGAAAAGCAGGCAAATGGCAAAAACTTTAAGGGATAAGGGGTTTAACGCATATTACACCTTAAATTCCATCCTTCAAACTACCCGTGCAAAATCTACCTCCTAACACGACGGCGTAAGGCTATTTAGAGGTGATATTTTATTGTTTGCCATTAAGCCGTTTAAAATGGGGAATAGACCGGCTATGCTGTTATAAGGTTCAAACAAACTTTTAAGGTTAAGAATTTCTTGAAACCTGAAATTTATTGCCCATGCGACATAATATAGTGATAAACAACCCCGTAAGGGGTCTAATCCAACTCAAACCAAAAACGGCCGTAAGGCCGTAAAGTCTATAAATTAGGATGTCGTTGAGTGGATTTTTTGAAAGGGAACCGGTAGCCCGTTTTATGCAAAAGACTATTATACCGTCTAAGGCGATTATTACAAGGGGAATTATATAAATTCCTGCGAATAAGGAAGGGATAAGCAAAAGACCCGCAAGCATAAACAAACCGTAAATAAAAGGTATAATCCAACCACATAAGTCAAAAAGTTTATCCGGAAAGGGCATAAAATTTCCGGGCATCTATATAATTTTCTTGTTTATCAAGGGCTAACTTTAACTGCTTGTATATATCCCTCGCCGCCCGTGGATTATCCTTGTATAATTTCGTACTAATACGCTTAACCGACACCTCTCCCCAATCTACGCTTACAAATTTCAAGTCTTCAAGATATACGCTTTCAAAGTGTATAACGCCATTTTCCACAAACTCAATGTTGTGTATGATGAAGTTGTCAGTTGTAAGACGACGGTTAATCTCAGAGAGGGTGAAGTTTTCAATCTCCACATTCCGCAAGATAATAATGGCGTTTTCAGAGGCAAGATTGATGGAATTAAAAGTTAAGGTTTTAAACTTTAA
>CAYRSH010000008.1:0-42271 GCA_964426895.1 uncultured bacterium | reverse complement strand
GTGTTAAATCCCTTGATAAATATGTCCGAAGGGTTATATGTGGATAAGGTTCAAGAAATATGGTTTAAAACCGTATTGAGGTTTAAAGACGATTTTAGAAATATATTCGTTATATTCCATACTTCAAAGGAACGGATAAAAAACTTTGAAGATTTGCAAAGACTCTTCAATGAGTATAATGTAAAAATGGCATTTTCTGTGGAAGACTTTGAAAAAAAGGTGAATAAGGCTAATGTTATAATATGCGATTCCTCGGTTTATGTATCCTGCATCACCTATGATATACTTGGTAATATTTCCCCTATAAAATAACCGGGTTGTGAATAGGAGGGAAGAGTTTAAAAGAAAATTAAAAGACATACTTGAAAGGGCCGATAAGGATGAACTACAATATTACTCCATTGAAACCCTTAAAATGGGCTGGTATAAGTACTCATACTATATTGTGAAAAAATACTTTGAAAAGGGGTACGAATACAACGAAACCATAGATTTTTCCAAAGGCGTTATAATCTCTATGATGTTTTTCAATATGAAAAAGGCTTTTAAATTGGCAAAATACAAAGACACACGGAGGTATATACTTGAAATAATAGGACTAAACGATAGGGCTTACGAATATTTTGTGGAAACTTTTAAGGATACAAGAGAAACCTATCCGGCGTCTTATATGTTCAGGTATAACATGTTTAAAATGTTTAAAGGTGAAATTCCGGAAATAGACGAAAATGTTGAGATTAAAAGCGAAATTGAAATTTATAACTTGAAGTTGGCAAAAGGTATGGCGGAAATGATGAAGGGAAATTATGAACAATCTTTAAGAATACTATACGAAAACTTGCAAGGGATACTTGAAACCGGATATGACCATACGGCTATGTTTGTCCTCAGGTTTTTAATCCCTTTGGTTTATAATCTGCAAGGTAAAGGTGCCTCAAAACCCTTATTACAGTTAGCGTTTGATATTACAAGCGAAACCGCAAACAGGTGGTTCTTTGAACTTTTTGAAATGTACAGGTGTTTTGTGGATGATATCTATCCGGAATATGTGGAGAGTAAAATAAATCTTTATGTTAATAGATGGGCGCTAATACACGAACTCATAGCAAGAGGGTATCTGCACTACAAGGGTAGAAACCAACACCGTAGGATAAACCATATAGTTAAGGAACACCACCACGAGCATGATTTGAGGGTTTTGGAACTTTTCGGATTGGAAACTTGAATGTCAGGATTGGCTTATCTTTTAAAAGAGATAGAGGAAAGTCTGAAAAGGGGGGATAGGGATAGGGCTTTCAATTTGGGAGTTTTTATAGCACATATGGGTTGGTTTAATAGGCTTAACTGGTTTATTAAATCTTATAAAGAAAGGTTTGGGGATGAAGGGCTTGATTGGTTTAAAGAGGTTAAATACGCAATATCGGTTATGAACTATGGCAAGGCTAAAGGATATGCCAAGAGTATCACAACCAAAAGGATATTATACGAATACTTGGGTATAAACCCTTTGGCTTATCGTTATTCGCTAAAAGAATTGTCGGAATATACACACCCGGAAATTGAAAAATTCTGGACACCTTTGAAGAAGTTGTATTTTAAAATTTATAAAGGTGAGGGTGTTTCTCGCGATGAAGTTTTTTCATTGGAAATATATGAAAGCGAAGAGGGTTTAAATGTTGTCCCGCAAATTATTATGAGGGCTTATATTCGCATCCTTTATTGTTTGATAACCGGTACCGAATCCAGAGAGGTACTTGAAGAGGCCATAAGGGTTTTGAACAGTGGGTTAAAGGATGGATACCACCACACGGCTTTAAGGCTACTCCAACCTTTAATACCTTATATGGTTTTTATGGGTTTGAAGGGGAAAACAACCCAATTGGTTGATTTGGCAATCAATACGGCAGAGATCAGCAAAAACAGATACATGTACGAATGGTTTAAGATATACGGATGGGCATTAAAAGGGTTTGAAAGGAGTAGGATTAAGAAACATCTGTCCTTTTATTCAAAAAACAGGTATGTTTATCATACCATTATGACTTTATACATTTTGAATCCCAACGATGGGAGAATAGGAAAATACACCCAAAAATATTGGCACAAACACACTTTGTACTATATAAAAACCCTTAAAGAAACTTAATATTTACCCCTGAAACCTAAAAGGATAGTGGGGTTCAAAAACCAAGGATAACAAAAGCCATGCGACCGACCACCTTATAAAAACCCTTTTATCCTTTAAGCCGTTATAAACCCTGCCGTCTTTATCCACGAGTTTCTCAACCGCCCAACTTTCAAGTTTTCTTGCCATATCCGTATCCCCAAATATCTTAAATGTCATAATAGAAGTTGCCAAATCGTGGGTATCAAATCCCCTTTTCCCCAACTTTGATAAGGGAAGACCCCATTTATCAAACAGGTTATTTTTATAAAATTCGTATCCCTTCAATATAACCCCGTCAAAATCACCGGTTTTTAATATATTTCTTATACCTACAAGTCCCCATAAGTTATAAGCGGTGTGTATGTTATCAACATATTTCATCGTCATCCTGTCAAGCCCGTATATCCAACTGCCGTCCTCCCTTTGATAATTTTGCAAGGTTTTCGCTATCTCTTTTGCAAATTCCCCATTGCCACTGCACATTATATAAGCCAATGCGCCCAAAACGGAACTGTTAAATATCCTCAACCTGTCATAAGGGGTATAACTTATCCATAAAAACCCGTTTTCATCTCTGAAAATGTTTAAAGTTCTCTCATAAAATGGAAGAAATACTCTTAAATCCACACCCCATTTGAAAACACTTTTGGCATAATTTAGGGCAAAAACTACAAAACTTGTGGCTATTATGTTAGGTGTTCCGTAAGGGACAAAAAATACGCTGCTTTGCCATGGGAAGTTATAACCAAATGCCATTCCGTTATTTGTTTTTGTTGAATACACCTTCAAAAGTTCCCAAACATTTTTTGCTTTCTCTTCATCCCTTAAAAACGCATAAGACCATAAAAACAAGGCTAAGGCTTTTGGGTTATGTCCCTTGGGGATAAACAAAACCCTCCTCGTCCAAAGGCCAAGCCTTTTAACAAATTGTTGAAACAAAAGCCTGTATAATGGGATACTTAACCTTGAAAATGGGGATAACAAACCATCATAAGGGTCATATCCCTTATAATTCTCTTTTTCTATGTATGCGAGTATTTTTTTTACCTTTTCCCCTTTATCCCTCGGATATTGGTCCAACATCTTCATCTTTTACGGAAGTCATAGCTGGATAATAATTAGCCAATGTGTCTATTATGAAAGACCAAATCCATGCCACTATTGATGTTAAACCACAAGTGATAAATCCTGCGGCTAAAAGGATTAATTGAATTATACCATTTCTGTATATAACATTCGGATCCGCGTTGGGATTTTTTCCCGTCCTTTTAAGGGCTTCCGCTATCTCTTTCTTTGCTATAATGTGCCCCAAACCCGGGAATATCAGGTTTAGTATTAGAACCAATAGTGCCTTATAATTTATATCTTTTGCCGTCATAATTTGGGTATTATAAGGTAGAAATTTTTAAAACTTGCAAATGTTTTGGCGGGTAATAAAGATTTAAAGTTTTCACCCTTAGTATTAACGGTTTATGAACAAGTACTTGATGGGAGCATTTTCCTTGGTGTCGCTTGCTTTGGGTGTTTTTGTGGGAGCTTTTGGGGTGTTATACCTTCAAAAGACGGGTAAAACTTCTAATTCAAAAGTTGAGGAAGCCCCAAAAGATGTGTATAAAAAGGTGGGTGATGTTTATATTACGCGTTTGGACCTTGATATAGCCCAGTCCGTGCCCGGTTTAAACCAATCGCAAGAGGATGTTGAGAAAGGACTTTTAAAATTGGCTTTATTCTACAATGAGGGTAAGAACTTAGGTTTGGATACGGACAGCATTGTAGAAAGGCTTAGGTATTGGGCGGAAAAGGGTGTTGTGGCCGATGCCTTTTATAGAAAGTACATCCTACCGAAAATAAATGTTGATACATCCGAAGTTATGAAGTTTATAAATAATCACAAAGAAGAGTTTTCAAAGGAAATAGCCATGCTAACCGTTGCGTACGGCGATGTTAAACTGACCGATACATTAAAGAAACTCTTAAAAGACGGTAGTTATGCCGCAAACCTCATGCTTGAAGAGCTTGCAAAGAGTGGGAAGATAAGCGTTCAACCATCGGGTTATCAGAATGTTGGACTTGGGAGGTTTGCATTATCCGAAAAGGAGTTTGAAGCCTTAAAAAACGCCAAGAAGGACGATGTTATAGGTCCATTTGCGATGGGTCCTAATACCTATGTGGTTGCAAAAGTTGTGGATATAAGGAAGGTTAATATAAACAATCTTGATACGCAGATCAAAGGGACGGTTTATCAGTTCCTTTTGGAGCAGAGGAGGAAGCAGGTAGAAGACTCCGTTTTTACGGCGCTTTTAAACAAGTACAGAGGAGGTGAAAAATGATTTTGCTGTTATTATCCCAACTTGATACCCTTGACAGAATAGTAGCCGTAGTTGGGGATAGGGCCTTTTGGATGTCGGAAGTTGATGAAATAACCCTAATATACGGCGGTGCTATGGGTATAACGCCGGATAGGTTAAACGAGTTTCGCAAAAATGTATTAAACGAACTCGTGAATATGGAGTTGCTATACCTAAAAATAAAAGAGGATACAACGATAAGCGTTAGCGATAACGAAATAAATTCCGTTTTGGATCAGCAAATAAAGGCTCTTATGGGCAAGATGAGTAAGGAGGAGTTTGAGGAGAGGTTAAAGGAGGCGGGTTTAACTTTGGATTATCTAAGGGATTATTACAGGAAGATGATAGAGAGGAACCTTTATGTTCAAAAGTATGTAGAGTTTAAAATTAAACCTAAGATAAAAGTTTTGGACGATGAGGTTATGCAATTTTACAAGATTTATAAGGACTCTTTAAAGGAACCGGATGAGTATAAACTGGCTGTAATATCCTTACAAGTTAAACCCTCCGCATCGGAGGAACAAAAATATTATGAGAAGGCAAAAGACATTTATAATATGCTTAGGAAGGGAGAGAGTTTTGAAAAGTTGGCGGAAAGGTTGTCGGATGATAGGGAGAGCGCAAAGAACGGTGGGAACATAGGGATAGTCCCCAAGAACGCCTTCCCACCCGATTTTATACAAGAACTGGATAAAACACCCGAAGGGGGTATAACAAAACCCCTAAGGGGGCCTCAGGGTTATCACATCTTTAAGGTTTTGGGAAAGCAGGAGGATGCATACCTTTTGGCACATATACTTATAAGGGTAAAACCATCTTCATCCGCAAAAAACGCCGTTATGAAAAAGGCCGAAAGGGTAGTTAATATGGCAAGGTCGGGATACGATTTCGCAAAACTGGTTAAACAGTATTCCGAAGACCCAACAACAAGGGAAAACAACGGTGAAATAGGTTGGGTAAACGAAAGGGTTTTACCACCGGATCTTTTAAAGGAGTTGAAAAAGGCAAAGGTTGGAGACATCATAGGCCCCGTGGAATCCCCCGAAGGTTTATCAATAAACATCTTCAAGGTTTTGGATAAGAAGGAGGGTAAGGAACCCACATATGAGGAGATAAGGAACATTGTTATAAACAAAAAGGTGGATGAGGAATTACAAAAACTCGTTGAGGAGGCCAAAAAGGAATTTTACTTTAAAGTATATCTATGAGGCTGGGAGTTTTAACCTCTGGTGGGGACTGTCCCGGTCTCAATGCGGCAATAAGGGCCATTGTTAGGAGGGCTATAAACGATGGGAATGAGATTATAGGTTTTAGGGATGGTTGGAAGGGTGTGGCATTTGGGGATTTTATAAACTTGAACAGGGAAAGCGTAAGCGGAATAATTTATCAGGGGGGAACTATTCTCGGGACATCAAGGTTTAATCCTTTGGATGATGAGGATTTTTTGAACAAAGCCCTTGAAAACCTTGAAAGTGTTGATTGTTTAATCGTTATAGGAGGAAACGGATCTTTACATATTGCAAACCATTTTCAGAGGGTTTGGGGTAGGGTTGTATTTATTCCAAAAACCATAGATAACGATATATGGGGAACGGAAAGCATAGGGTTTGATACCGCCGTTAATGTTGCAACAAACCTTATAGACAGACTCCATTCCACGGCAGAATCCCATAAAAGGGTTTTTGTGGTTCAGGTTATGGGAAGGCACACGGGATGGATAGCCCTTTATTCCGGAATATCGGCCGGTGCGGATGTAATAGTTATTCCCGAATACCCTTTAACAATTGATGAAATCGCGGAGGTAATTGAAAAGAGGAAGAGAATGGGGAAGAGTTTTAGTATAGTTGTGGTTGCGGAGGGTGTTAGATATTCCGACCAAAAGGTTCAAAATGTTGGAATACATATACAGAGAAAACTCGCGAGTATGTTAAACTTGGAAACGAGATTTGTTGAAATAGGTTATGTTTTAAGGGGTGGTTCCCCATCCGCTTATGATAGACTTATGGCGCACACAATGGGAAACTTTGCTTATGAACTCGTAAAAAACAAAAAGTTCGGTTATATAACGGCATACAATGGATACGATGTTATGACTTTGGATATGTCCGCCTGCGTTGGTAGGTTAAAAACCGTTAGCGTGGATGAGTTTCTAAACGCCAAGCATTTCTTCGGTTAAATTGCAATCCATTTGCAATTTTACCACCTTATAATATTCAGTCTATGTGGATAATTGGTCTTTTGCCGGAAGGGGCATCCACATACGCCGCAGATACTGACACAGCATTTTGGATTATCTTCTGGCTATCCTTTATATTTTTCGCCATAATAAACATAGCACTCTTGGCTTTTATAATAAAGTATCGTAAAAAACCCGGAGATGAAGAAGTGGGAGCACCCATAAGCCATAATACACCATTGGAAATAGTATGGACGGTAATACCCACAATCCTACTTTTGGTCATATTCTGGTTTGGGTACAAGGCTTATGCTAAGGTTAAATGGCCGGAAAGGAAGCCTTCCCTTGAAATCAGAATAACCGCAAGGCAATGGGGTTGGGCGGCGGAATATCCCGATGGTAAAAAGATAATTACGGGAACCATAAAAGACGATAGAGGTATAACCCCCAAGGATTTCCAGCCCATAATTTTTATACCCGCTGGGGAACCCGTACAGTTAATCCTTACCTCGCAAGATGTTATACACAGTTTTTATGTTCCAAAGTTTAGGGCGAAATACGATGCGGTTCCCGGTAGGTTTACAAAGATATGGTTTGAGGCAAAAAGGCCCGGGGAATATGAAGTTTTTTGCACTGAATACTGTGGGGCATGGCATTCAAGAATGCCCGCAAAGGTGGTGGCATTACCCCCAAAACAGTTTGAAAGGTTTATGTCCATACCGGCCGACAGGTTCAACAACACATTGGCAAACATGCTCTTGGACTCCGTTTATGCCATTTTAAACCTCTCGGATGAGGAGTTTAACGAGTGGTCCGGGGCGCAGGAAAAACTCTTAGCATCCTTATCCCCGGCGGAAAGGGGTAAGATAATATCACAAAAACTTTGTGTAAGTTGCCATTCCTTTGACGGCTCTCCGGGTATAGGTCCAACCTGGAAGGGTTTATTCGGCCATGAGGTTGAATTGGCGGATGGTAGAAAGGTTGTTGCCGATGAGAATTACATAAGGGAATCCATACTTGACCCCAAGACTAAAATAGTTAAGGGTTATCAGGCGGTTATGCCCTCATTTCAGGGGCAATTAACCGAGGAACAAATAGCGGATATTATTGAGTTTATAAAAACGCTTAAATAAAGGAGGTGAAAAATGGAAGTAAGGGAAGCGGTTGAAAGGCATGAGAGCTATTTGGATGCAAAGGGTTTAAGATCGTGGCTTTTTACCTTGGACCATAAGAGAATAGGCCTAATGTATATGTTCACAAGCCTACTGTTCCTACTCGTCGGGGGATTGTTCGCCATAATATTCAGAACCGAATTGCTCTTTCCCGGAAAACAATTCCTGTCACCGGAAGCCCATAACATACTCTTCACCCTACACGGTGCTTTACTAATCTTTTTGGTGATAATTCCCATAATACCCTCGGGTTTGGGAAACTTCTTCTTGCCAATAATGGTTGGTGCAAGGGATGTGGCATTCCCAAGGATAAACCTTTTGAGTTATTGGATATTCGTTTTGGGTGCTTTAATGCTTTTGGCATCCCTTCTGTTCGGACCAATAGATACGGGTTGGACATTCTACACACCTTACAGCGCAAACAAGGGGCTTAATGTTTTCATCGTTTCATTAGCCATTTTTACGCTTGGAATGTCTTCTATATTAACGGGTATGAACTTCATAGTTACGGTTCATAAATTAAGGGCTCCCGGATTAACATGGGGTAAATTACCTTTGTTCGTATGGGCTATATATGCGACCAGTTTGGTGCAGTTGCTCGCCACACCCGTTTTGGGTATAACCCTATTACTTTTGGGTATGGAAAACCTTTTGGGTATAGGTTTCTTTGACCCCGCAAAGGGCGGTGATCCGGTTTTGTTCCAACACCTTTTCTGGTTCTATTCCCACCCGGCGGTTTATATAATGATCTTGCCCGCTTTCGGTGTTATCTCGGAATTGGTGTCCGTCCATAGCAGGAAGCCCATATTTGGGTATTGGTTTATAGCGGCATCTTCCCTTGCGATAGCCTTTATAGGATTTTTGGTTTGGGGTCACCACATGTTCGTTGCGGGTATGTCCCCGGTTGCGGATATAATATTCTCATTTTTAACATATTTTGTTGCCGTTCCCACCGCTGTAAAAATATTCAACTGGACGGCTACACTTTATAAAGGTAAAATCTCATTCACAACCCCCATGCTTTACGCTTTGGGATTCATATCACTGTTTTTAATAGGTGGATTAACGGGTTTGTTTTTGGCAAACCTTGGAACGGATATACATTTACACGATACATACTTTGTGGTTGGACACTTCCACTATGTTATGGTTGGGGCGGCGGTTTTCGCCTTTTTTGGGGCACTTTTCCACTGGACTCCCAAGATGTTCGGAAAGATGTATAACGAAAAGTGGGCGAAGGTGGGTTGGTTGCTCAACTTCATAGGGTTCAACTTAACATTCTTCCCGCAATTCATTTTGGGTATTCAGGGTATGCCGAGAAGGTATTGGGATTATCCAGCCGAGTTCCAACCTTTGCATGTTGCATCAACCATAGGTTCTTACTTCATAGCGGCTGGAATACTAATATCCCTGGGGGTATTCCTCTTTGCCATTTGGAAGGGTAAGAAGGCTCCGGATAACCCTTGGGGTGGTAAATCCCTTGAATGGACAATACCCTCACCCCCTCCAACGGAAAACTTTGAAAGAATACCCGTGGTTAAGGAGGGTCCTTACGATTTCGTAAAACACTAAGGAGGTGAGGTATGGAGGCAACCCTTGAAAAAAATTATGAAGAAAAGCACGCCGGCCTTGAAGGGGCAAAAATGGGGATGTGGTTGTTCCTATTCACGGAGTTATTGTTGTTCGGAGGTTTGTTCGCCGCATATGCCGTTTTCCATTCCGTATATGCCAAGGATTTTGAAATAGCACATCACCACCTCAATAGGACAATAGGTTTTATCAATACCCTAATCCTTATAACGAGTTCCTTTACTATGGCCATGGGTGTTTGGAGTGCCCAAACCAACAGGAAGAAGCTGTTAAACATCTTCCTTCTATTGACCATACTTTTGGGGGTAACTTTCTTGGTGGTGAAATTGACGGTTGAATGGCCTGTTAAGTTTCACGAGGGCTTATACCCCGGAGGTAAGGAGTTTAACCATTTGATACAAGAAGGGCATAAAGGTCAGGCCCTGTTCTTCTCCCTGTACTTTATGCTTACGGGATTACACGGATTGCATGTATTGGTAGGTGTGTTGGTCCTTACGGGAATACTCATTATGGCTTTAAGGGAGAAATTTTCATCCGAATATTACGGACCCGTTGAGGTTTCCGGTCTTTACTGGCACCTCGTGGATTTAATATGGATATACCTCTTCCCGCTTTTCTATTTGATAAAATAAGGAGGTGGGGAATGAAAGATAATCATAAAGAACACATAGTTACGCCGCCCGTATATCTTTTGGTGGCAATAGCCCTTTACATTCTAACCGTTATAACCGTTTGGGCGGCGGGAATAGACTTGGGTAAAATTATGAACACCATAATAGCCCTTTCTATAGCATCTGTGAAGGCATCCTTGGTAGCACTATTCTTTATGCATTTAAAATACGAGAGTAAGTTGTTGTGGTTTATGATAACGATACCCCTTTTCCTTTTGGCAATTCTCCTCGCTTTACCTATAATTGATGTCCTCACAAGGGCGGGGTATTTTGGTATGTGATGGTACTTTTAATAGCGGAATTTAGTACATATGTTCCCAACGATATTAAGGGTGTTGAGGTTGATTTCAGGGGAGGGGTTAAAGTAGAAAATGTTTTCCTTATGGATCAAAACGGTAAAAGGTTCAATATTACCCAAATTTTTGATGGTAAGAGGCCGGTTTTAATCGTGCCGATGTATTACGATTGCCCCGTGGTGTGTTCTACGGTGCTTTTAAAAACATACGAAGCCTTAACAAAGATTAAGGATTTAAAGCCGGGGAAGGATTATAGGGTTCTCGTATATTCCTTCAACCATAGAAATACGGTTACGGATGCTTATGAAAAGTTTAAGTCTTATGAATTCTTCTTCAAAGATGCTGCTATTTTTTCAGTAGGTGATTCTTTAAGCGTCCTAAAACTCTCCCAGAATTTGGGATATAAATACAATAGGTTGAAAAACGGCTTATACGCCCATCCGGTTGCAATATTCACGCTAACCCCCGATGGGAAAACTTCCGGCATAATTTACGATTTGGGTGAGATAAACCCGATGGATGTCAGGCTATCCCTCTTAGAGGCTTCAAAGGGGAATATAGGGGAGAACAAACTCGTGAATCAATTCCTCTTATACTGCTTTCAATACAATTCCGCAAACAGGAGGTATGAGGTTATGGTTTGGAGGCTCGTAAAACTAACTGGGGTATTGAGTATCCTTATGGTTCTCGCGGTTTATGGGTATATCTTTTTAAAAAGGAAGTGAATATGTGGTTGGAAAGGGAAAATTTTCTTGAAAGGGAGTTTATTTTTAAGGATTTTATTGAGGCTTTGGCGTTTGTTGTTAAGGTGGGAATTCTGGCGGAGAAACTCGGACATCATCCGGATATCATAATAAAATACAACAGGGTTTTAATACGGACGACAACACATGACGAGGGGAATAAAATAACCGATAAGGACAGGAAACTTGCGGAGTTAATAGACGGTATAGCATATTAATACCCCAAAAACCTTTCACCCATAAAATCTTTTTCTTATGTTATCCTACTTGGGTTTAAGTGTAGGTAACTTTTGGGATTATAGGGTAATACCTTGGGGAAATAACGAAAGGGATAGCGTTGTAGCAACATATAATTTACCCCTATACGGCTCGTGCACGGATATATACGGCAAGATCGCAAAGGTTTATGTTAATAGGGACACGCTTTTGGATTCAACATTTATTTGGTATGGGAACAATTACTTCCACAGCCCCCTTTACAGGTTTGCCAAGTACAACCCTTATATTGGCGATACTTGGGAGGCTTGGAACGACTGCCTTTTACCCTTAAATACGAAAATCCCATTTATAGATATGGATATGGACGGCATAACGGATACCATTATATATAGGCCTTCGCAAGCCAATGTTGAATCCTTAAACGACACCGTATCAACGATTACTGGAAATGTTAAACTTTCTTTAAGGCTGAAATACTTAATAATTCTTACCTCCGCCTTCTCTCCGGATTCCGTAATGTTTGTTGAAGTCCGCAGGTTTTATTACAAACCATTTTTTGGAATAACAAAGGAGATGTGGGATAGTACCTATCAAACGGTTTATTACGGTTCTTCAAGTTATCCTGTCTCGTATCCCGTGGGTACGGGTAAGGAAATAATTTTAATAGGGGTTTCGGAAACTACAAAGCATTTAAGGAAAACAAAAGGGTTTATGTACGACATATCGGGGAGGAGGACGAGCAAAAGGTTTAAAATCGCAAAGGGAAATTTGGGAATAAGGTAAAATTTATCCGTTTTATAATACCCGACTTTATGAAGGTATCGGACATTAAGGACTTGAAGGATGGGGAAAGTGTTGATTTAAAGGTTATGGTTTTATCCAAGAAGGACGAAATAAGGTATAAGGTTTTTGATAAGACGGGTGAAATCTGGGTTGAAAGTATTAACGCTTTGGAAGAGGGGTGTGCTTATAAAATAAAGGGGGTTTATAAGGGGGGGATAGTCTTTGTTGAAGGGTTTGAGAAAATTGAGAATCCAAAACCGGAAGATTTTCTACCCGTATCCCCAACAATAGAGGAGGATGAAAAGAGGTTTTGGGCTTTGGTTGAAAAAATTGAGGATGCGAGGTTAAGGGAATTTGTTAAAACGGTTTTTGAACCCATATGGGATATGTTTAAAAAAGGTGTGGCCGCAAAGAAATACCACCACGCATATATAGGCGGTTTATTACAACATACGGCAAATGTTGGCGAAATAGTTTATAACCTTTCAAAGTTCTACAATTTAAATACGGATATAGCATTACTTGGGGCGCTCTTTCACGATTTGGGAAAGGTTTGGGAGTTCAACATCATGCCCAAATTTGAACACGACAAGTATTACATAAAATTCGGGCATATATTTTTGGCGGCCACATATATAAGGGATAAGGCCAAGGAATTCGGAATACCCAGAAATGTAATTGATGAGGTTATACATATAATCTTAGCGCATCATGGGGAATATTCAAAGGGTTCGCCCGTATATCCCAAAACCCTTGAAGCATTACTCGTGCATCTCGTGGATAACCTTGATGCTCAGATGAACCACATGATGACAAACGATGAAAAGGATAGGTAGGTGGTTTGTCTATAACGGGCATAAGTTTTACTTTGTTAAGGTTAAGGGTGGATATGAAGTTTTTTACAAGGGTAGGGTGTATAGTATTCGTAAGGATTTAAGGTTTTCAAGCAATAAAAAGGAATATCATGAGGATGAGATAAAGGCGCCAATGACGGGTAGGTTGGTCTCTTTAAAGGTTAAAAAAGGACAGGAGGTGAAAAAGGATCAACCCTTGGCGGTGATTGAGGCCATGAAGATGGAAATTATTTTAAACTCTCCAAAGGATGCAATAGTTGAGGATATTTTTAAAAACGAGGGGGAAATAGTTAATAAAGACGAGATAGTTATAAAACTTTCCTTCCTTGAATAGAATAATTCTGAATATCTACGAAAACCTGTTAAGGGTTAAAACCTCGAAGCGATTGATTGAAAACTTTAAAATCCTTGAAGGGATTTCAAAGTATTACCAATATTACCAAAGGGAATGGGATTTGTGTGCTTTCCCGGGAGACAGGAACATTATACTCATAAGCAAGGGCATAATTGAGATAAGGGAAAACGAAGGTGTTTATCTAACTACGGCTTTTTTGGGAAGGGCTTTGAGGAACATTTTCGCACCAAGGGTTCAAAGGTTTTTGGTTTTACACGGTGGGGCGGTTGAAAGGGATGGAAATGCTGTCCTTTTTCTTGGGGGACATGCGTCGGGTAAAACCACGGCTGTTTCGGGATTCTGTAAAAATTCTTGGGGATACTTAGGGGAAGATATGGTAATGCTATCTCTAAACGATTTAAAAGTTTTCCCCACCCCACCGATTACAAAAAACTTAAAGGTTTATAAAATCGGTGTCCCCTCCGAAATACATGCAATATTCCTTATAAAGTTTTCCGAAGGTATGAATACCCAAATACGCGAGGTTGAACCTTATGAAGTGCTTTTGCATTTTACGGAAAGCGTTTTAAATCCGGGTATTATAACCCCAAAAATTTTAAACACAATATCCCAAGTGCTAAAAACCGTCAAGGTGTTTAGGGTGTTTCACTCCTCTTGGGAGGATATTTTCACATTTTGCGAAAGTTTATTTTAATTATTGCTCAAAAACATCCTCAACCCTCCCGTCCAATATTAACACACCTTTACCCCTATTCTTCCAATACAATATTTTCCCAAATGATGCGTTTGATATTGAATAAACTGTATCAACCGAATCCGGTTCTCCCCACGCCTCAATCACATCATCCTCCCCCATCCCCCACCTTATTTCGCCGTTTGCCACCGACTTACTCCTATACAAATCTATAAGTTTTTCGTATTCCTTTTTGTATATACCCGCCATTAAAGGGGGTTGCAAAGCGTATGTTATCTTTTCCAATGAGTCCAAATCGTTTATACCATCCATTTTATCCAAAGCCGCCCTCAGAATTTCTCTATAAGCGAATAAAACATCGCTCCACCTCTCGTCAAAAATCCCAAAATCATAAACGAATAACACAACGCTTTTTAACCCGTCGGCACATTTAACGAGGGAATCTATGGGAAGTTTGTAATAATCCAAATCCTTGGAAATCATTATAGCCAAATCCAAAACCTTGGGGCCAAGGGGTGTTGTGGCCATTTTTCTCTTAAACTTCGGGGATCTCAAACTGTCGCCTATTTCTTTTAATACCGATATGGGTTCTTTTTGGGATCTATTTTCCCATTCTTTAAATATACCGTACTCCGAACACGATAAAATGCCAACGAAAATAACAACCCATTTCCTCATATCCCCTTAATCTTCCTCATCCTCCCCTCTATTTGGGGTTTAATCCTACCCTTAAACCGTAAGTATTCCTCAACTATGTCTGATACCCTCCTTCCAGTATCCTTTATATCCCATAAAGTCTTAAACACCACATACTCCCCACCACCGTTTATAAGGTAATCGTTGGAAACCACAATATATGTGGAATCGGGATGGAAGGGTTTTCCTCCAACCTCAAGTATTTTTACTTTGGCTATGGGTATCCTATAAGTTTTAACACCTATGCTATCAAGGGTTATGCTATCCCTAACAACTGCGGTTATGCTATCCCAATGGAGTTTATCGTTGTCATATTCCAACTTTAAACCCGACACATTGAATATTGCGTGATGTCCGTTAAAACCAACCCCTAAAATCTTCAACAAGTCCTTCCCCTTTACATTTCCATACATTAAGACATTTGGGAAGGGTAGGGCATCATAAACATCCTTTTTGGTGATTTTTCCATAACGGAAGTTTGCCCTTATACCGCCGGCGTTATAAATTGCAATAACGGGGAAACCCTTTTCTCCGAGTTTTTCCTCAACATACCACCTCATAGCATCCGTTATAATATTCCCCATAGAACTTTCAACAAACCCGCCCCTGTTGAAATCCCCTTCACTTATAGCCACCACTTCCCCGTAAATACTATCCACCTTTTTCTCATAAACGGTTAATATAGAATCAACATACGGGTCGGATGGAACCCTTTCCGCGGTTAATGTTATTATCTTTCCCTTTATATCAACGATGGCTTTGTTTTTTTTGTCGTAAAGGATTTCTACAACTCCAAGGTTTGCCATATGTGAGAACGCTTGAACTATGGCTGTTGAGTTTGCCCGAGAAAAGTAAGGCTTATAAAGACCCGTATGGCTATGCCCACCTATTATTAAGTCTATTCCCTTAGTGCTGTCGGCGTTCCTTTGGTCATGCCTAAAACCCGTATGCGTTAATGCTATTACGATATCCGGATTATACTCCTTCCTCAATTTCGGAACGAATTCCTTAACAAATGAGTATTCCCATTTTACATCAAGGTCTGGCATATTTTTTGGGGGAACCATGCCTTTTAACCAGTGAGTTATCAATCCAAAAACTGCTATTCTTATACCCATGGTGTCAATTATTATATATGGTTTTGCGAATGAAGGTGGGTTTCCGAGTGTATCCGTTAGATTAGCGCATAACAACGGAAAATTCGCCCATTTTGCAAGGGAATCCAATATATCCCTGCCAAAATCAAAATCGTGGTTTCCAACGGCCCCTGCCGTCAATCCTATATAGTTCATAATATCAATATAAAGTTTTCCCTTCGTCAGTTCACCTAAGGGATTCCCTTGAAAATAATCCGCAGCGTCAAACACCAAAACTAAAGCCCCATCCTTTTTAGCTTTTTCACGGTATTTTTTAACCATATATGCCAAAGCCCGGGCGTTTGATAACAACGGTGGGAAATCCGGGTCAAGCCAAAAAGCCTCGTTATACCCCATATGTCCGTGGGCATCGTTCCAGTGAAGCACATATATTTTTAAATATTGATCGCTTGCCGCCAGTAAAATTCCGAGCATAAAGATGGAATATTATAAGGTTGATGGGTAAATGGGATTTTTAGATTTGGGGTATTGCATACATATCAGTTTTGTGGTGGGAAGATAGACCTTATCCCACCATGTGGTTGTATAAAGCACAAAGTGATACCCAAAACACCCTATGAAGTTGTCCTACTTTCCTTTGGAGCATTTAAAGATTTTTCAGGTTTATAATTCTCGTTATATGGAGAACGCTAAGGAGATATGGGAAATACTAAAAGAGGTAGGGGAAAGACTTAATAAAGTTGGCGAAAGGCTTGACAGGTTAGTAAAAAGCCCAAGAAGAAACGGATAAGAAACTAAAAGAACTCGCAGAAAGGCAGGCGGAAACGGATAAAATACTCAAAGAACTTGCTGAAAAACAACAAAAAACCGATGAGCGGATAGAAAAGTTAAGCGTTCAAATAAGCAAGGTTGCAAAAGAGGTAAGGAATACAACAAAGGCTGTGGCACAATTAAACGGCATTTGGCAGGATTATACGGAAGAAACGATAAGAATATGCTTTAAAGGGGTTGGGGTTTAAGGGTTTTTACTTGGAGGAGTATAGGAAAAGGAAGGATATGGAAGTTGATGCGTTGGCTGTTGGAAAGGATTATGTCATTGTTGTTGAGGTGAAAACCAAATTAAAAAAGGATGATGTTGATGAGTTTGAGGAAAAATTAAAGAAGGAGTTTTTGAAGGTGTTTTATGAGTATAAAGGTTTTAGGTTGTATGGTGCTGTTGCGGGGATAAGGATACAAAGGGGTGTTGATAAATATGCCAACAAAAAGGGACTTATCGTTTTAAAGCATAAAGATGGGAAGGTTGTTAAGGTTTTGAATCCCAAAAACTTTAAGCCAAAGGATTTTTCAAATTTATAACTTTTTTGTTTGTACGAAAAGTTGCTAAAAGATAAAGGTTTTTTGTAAAATTACACGGTTTCATTTTTGCGGATAGATATGCCGATAAGAAGGGGCTTATTGTTTTAAACCAAAAGATTTTTCAGGTTTATAATTCCCACTTGTAAAAGGAGGTGTGAGGTGAATTACGATATAAGCAAGGTTAGAAATATAGGAATTATTGCGCATATAGATGCGGGAAAAACCACTACGACTGAAAGGATACTTTATTACACCGGAAGGAAACACAAGATAGGCGAGGTTCATGAAGGCGAAGCCACGATGGACTGGATGGAGCAAGAGAGAGAAAGGGGTATAACTATAACATCCGCATCAACTACATGCTTTTGGAAAGGTTATCAGATAAACATTATTGACACCCCGGGGCATGTGGATTTCACAATTGAGGTTGAAAGGGCTTTAAGGGTTTTGGACGGCGCAATATTCATCCTTGACGCATCACAAGGGGTTGAACCACAGAGTGAGACCGTTTGGAGGCAGGCCGAAAAATATAAAGTTCCGAGAATAACTTTTGTGAATAAAATGGATAAAGTAGGGGCGGATTACTTTAAGTCCATAGAATCAATGGAAAAGAAACTCGGGGCAATACCCCTACCCATGCAATACCCCATAGGTTCCGAGTCAGAATTTTCAGGAGTAATAGACCTCGTTGAGATGAAGGAAATCGTATGGCTTGAAGAGACTTTGGGGGCAAAATATGAATACAGGGAGATAAGGGACGGGTTAAAGGATGAAGCGGAGTTTTGGAGAAGTGTTTTAATTGAGAGGTTGGCGGAGGTTGATGAGAAAATCTTGGAAAAATACTTAGAGGAACAACCCATATCAAACGAAGAATTGAAGCAGGCCATAAGGAGGGCTACTCTGGCATTTAAGGCGGTTCCGGTATTCTGCGGTTCTGCTTATAAAAACAAGGGAATACAACCACTATTGGATGCCGTTATTGATTATCTACCCTCTCCAATTGATAGGGGTGCTATAAAGGGTAAAACACCGGATGGTAAAGAGGTTTTAAGGGAGCCAAAGGATACAGAACCCTTGTCCGCTTTGGCTTTTAAAGTCCAAATAGACAGGTATATAGGAAAACTCGTATATGTTAGGGTTTATTCGGGAGTTTTACAAGCCGGAACATATGTTTATAATGTCAATAAGGGCAAAAAGGAGAGGATTTCAAGGTTGGTTAGGATGCACGCGAATATGCAGGAGGATATACAGGAATTGAGGGCTGGCGATATAGGTGCGGTTGTGGGATTAAAAGACACCATAACGGGTGATACATTGTCGGATGAAAACAACCCAATAATCCTTGAAAGCCTTGAAGTGCCCGAACCCGTAATCTCACAAGCGATTAAAGGCGCATCAAAATCCGATGAAGAAAAACTATCCAATGTATTGGTTAAACTGGCCGAAGAAGATCCGAGTTTCAAGTTCTGGGTAGATCACGAAACGAACGAAACCATCATAGCGGGGATGGGTGAATTACATTTGGAAATAAAGGTTGATATAATGAGGAGGAACTTTGGGCTTAATGTGGAAGTCGGTCCCCCGAGGGTTGCTTATAGGGAAACCATCAAGAAACCCGTTCAGTTGGTTGAGGGTAAGTTTATCAGGCAGACGGGTGGTAGGGGTCAGTACGGGCATGTGGTAATAAATGTTGAACCCCTTGAAAGGGGTAAAGGGTTTGAATTTGTTGATAAGATCGTAGGGGGAAAGATACCGAAGGAATTCATACCCGCCGTTCAAAAGGGTATAGAGGAGGCCATACAAAAGGGTGTTCTGGCCGGTTATCCCGTTGTAGATGTTAAAGTTGAACTCGTTGATGGTTCATATCACGAAGTAGACTCTTCCGAATTGGCGTTTAAGATAGCATCTAAAACCGCCTTTTGGGAAGCGATGAAAATGGGGAATCCTGTATTACTTGAACCCATTATGAGGCTTGAAGTTGTAACACCGGAGGAATACCTTGGGGATGTTATTGGGGATATAGGCGCCAGAAGGGGGCATATAAAGGCCATAGAGGATAGGGGAAATGCCAAGGTTATAACCGCCTTGGTTCCGTTGGCGGAACTTATGGCCTATGCAAGCGATTTGAGGTCAATTACACAGGGTAGGGCATACTTTGTTATGTTCTTTGACCATTATGCCGAAGTTCCGCAGAATATAGCGCAAAAGATAATTGAAGAAAAGAAAAAAGAACTCCAAAAAGCGAAATGAAGTTCAAATGGTTGAAAATGCGGGATAGAATCATCCGTATGGATAGGATACACGAGTTTTGGATAGATAGGGAGATAGACGGTAATTATTCGGTATTCGCCGGGGTATTCGGATCACAACCCATCCTTTTGGAAACCTTTCCCACATACTCCGAGGCGGAAGAGTTTTTGGGCAGACTATCCTATGCCATAGCCCGTAAAAAAATCATAGATGTGGAGTCCTTAAAGGATATGGATGATTTCTTTGAAAATGAGGACGACGACTTCTCTTTATAAAACCGCTTTTCTCTTCCTTCTATCCGTTATTTTAGGCATAATAGACTTATCAACGAAGTTTTGGGTTCTACACAACCTGCCTTATATGAAGCCGGTAAATATCATAGGTGAATATTTCAGATTTACACTCGTATTGAACCCAAACACCGCCTTTGGAATATCCCTTGGCGATAATTTTCCCTACGCTTATGTTGCTATCGCATTGGCCATCCTCGTTGCATATCTTTTAATCAGGGAAAAGGATAATTTTTCAAAACTGATGTATGCCCTTATACTTGGTGGGGCAATAGGAAATATTACGGATAGAATTATAAACGGAGCCGTTGTTGATTTTGTGGATGTAGGGATAGGAAACCTCAGGTGGTTCACCTTTAACCTTGCGGATGTTTTTGTTTCCTTGGGTATAATGGGATTGATATTAAGGGGGTTATTCGCAAAAAATGAGGGTATTCGTTCTTGCGGCGGAATACGGGAGCGGGCATGTAATAGCGGCGAGGGGGATTGAAGACGCTTTAAGGCAGTTGGGATACGAGTTTTCCTCCTTAGATGTTGTAAAATCCGGAGGTATAGTTGAAAAGGTTTCATCATGGGCTTTTGAGTTAATGATGAGGAGGGGGCATTTGGCGTGGAAGATGTTTTATTACAATCCAATACCGTCGTCAAAACCCGTTAGAAAGATTTACGAGTTTGTGTTTAAGGATAAGTTTATGGAACCCCTACGCAATTTTGAACCCGATGTCATAATAAGCACGCACTTCTTAACCTCCCTCATAGGCTTAATATACCGGACGAAGTTTAAAAACACACTTGTATTTACCGTTATTACGGATTTTGTAGCCCATCCTTTGTGGGTTTGGGAGGGAACCGATGGTTATTTTGTGGGTTTGGAAGATACCGCAAAGGATTTGATAAATTACGGGGTGGATGAAGAAAGTATTTACATCACCGGAATACCTCTAAGAAAGGCTTTTTGGGAAGAAAAAAATGGGGAATTGATCCGCGAGGAATTGGGGTATCCAAAGGATAAAAGGGTTATACTTTTTTCCGCGGGTTCTTATGATTCCGTTCCCATTGAACCGATAATCCGCGGGTTAAAAAACAGGAAGGATGTTTTTGCGGTTATCTTGGCTGGAAAGAAAAGGGAGGCTTATGAGAAATACAACGAATTGTTAAAACAGTTGAACATAGAAGGTATTGTATATCCCTTTGTGGATTTTGTGCCGGATATTATGAGGGCTTCGGATATATTCATAACCAAGGCGGGTGGGGTTTCCGTTGCGGAAAGTTTGGCGGTTGGTTTGCCTATGATATTTATAAGGAGTATGCCCGGTCAGGAGGAGGGTAACGCGAGGGTAATTGAAAGGTACGGGGCGGGTATAAACGCGAGAACACCAGAAAATGCTTTAAATATTCTCCTTGACCTTTTGATGTTCCCCGAAAAGATTAAAAAAATGTCGGAAAACGCAAAAAGAATTGGAAAACCGAAGTCATCCCTTGGTATAATTGGGAAGATTGCCGAGGAATTTGGAAAAAGAAGGGGATAGGTGGGCGTTTTCAACCGGACCGTCAAACTCTATAACCCCGTTATCCAAGTACAAAACCCTTTTACCAAACCTCCTTATAAGTTCAATATCGTGCGTGATTATTATTGTTGTGCAGGATAGTTCTTCGTTTAGTTCTTCCATGAGGTCGTATATCAACCTTGATGTTAGGGGATCCAAACCGCTTGTGGGTTCATCGTAAAACAAATAATCGGGATTCGTTATTATCGCCCTTGCTATTCCAACCCTTTTTTTCATACCACCGGAAAGTTCATTGGGATACTTATTCTCAACACCTTCAAGGCCCACCCTTTTCAATACTTCTAAGGCCTTATCCCTTGCCTCCGAGGGTTTAACCCCCATTTCTTTTAAAGGTAACATAACATTATCCAAAACATCCATCCAATCAAACAATGCCGAATGTTGAAAAACATATCCAAACCTCTTTCGCAATTTGTTTAATTCCCTATCCTTCAACACATCAACCCTTATACCGTCTATCCATACCTCTCCTTTATCCGGTTTTAAAAGCCCAACTATGCATTTTACGAGGACGGACTTACCTATACCGCTTTTCCCTACCACGAGAACGGTTTCCCCATCTTCTACCTCCAAATTCACCCCTTTTAATACATGGTTGCTTCCAAATGATTTTTCAATATTTACGAGTTTTATCACCTTTTAATTTCCGACAATTTGCCCTCCAATACCTGTTTTGCGGCCATATATCCAGCCATTACGGTTTCGTCAAACTTTGAAAAGTCCAAAATTGATGATACTTCCTTTAATTCCGGTTCTATGAGTATATCGGGTTTTTGGGTTTCAAGGAGATAATTTACTAAGGCACCCTGCGAAGCCATAAACCAAGATATTAAACCGTTTAAAACATTCTCCCTTTTAAAGGCAAATGTTCTACCTATGATTTGCAAAATCCCTTTTTTCCTATGGAAGTAGGGTAGTGAAGATGATATTTGGCCTTTTGGAAACCTTTCTAAAACATTAACGGCTATTACAAAGTCCGCACCCAACCTACGGGCTATATTCACGGGAACGGGATTTACAACGCCCCCATCCATAAGGGTTAGGTTTTCCTTGGAAAAATGTATAGCCTCATATATTCCGGGGAGGCTTGCGGATGCCCTCAAAGCCGAAAACAAACTCCCCCTGTCAAGTACAACCTCCCTTTGGGATATAATATCATAGGCGTTTGCGGCAAACTTTATCGGAAGTTCCTCTATTTTTATCCTACCCACTAATCTCCTCAAAAGCCTTTCAAACTTTGAAGAATCGTATAATTCCGTTAATGAAAAACTCGGCGATAAGAATTCTCTTTGGGGATCGCTTGCTATTTCCCTTGCAACATCTTCTATGAGTTTTGGCGAGTAGCCGGCGGCGTAAACCCCTCCTATTATAGCCCCCATGCTACAACCCACAACTATATCGGGTTTGAAATCCTTTTCAGTGAGGTATTTTATTACCCCTATATGCGCGAAACCCCTCGCCCCACCACCTCCAAGAACCAGTGCTACTTTCATTAAAAAAAGAGCGGGAGACGGGATTTGAACCCGCGACCCCCTGCATGGCAAGCAGGTGCTCTACCACTGAGCTACTCCCGCCCGTGAAGTGGATATTATAAGGGGGAAAGGTTTGTTATGGGGTAGCCCCCCTTATTCAAATACCTCCTTTAAATCAACCTCTAAGCCTTCTAAAACTTTACTCTTAACTTTACCTTCCTTTTCCGCAAAAGAGTAAAGTTCATACTTTCCACCTTCACCCAAAACCCAAACCTCTATTGCCTTTTCATCGGGATATACTACCCAATACTCCTTAACACCAAACTCCTCATAAATTCTTTTTTTGACAACCGTATCCCTTCTCGTAGTTGATGGGGAAACGATTTCAACTACCAAGTCAGGAGCACCCATTATAGCCTTATCCCCTATTATGCCAAGCCTTTCCTTTGAAATATAAACTATATCCGGTTGTAATACTACATCCCCGCTTAGCACGATATCTATGGGGGACGGAAAAATCTCCCCTTTACCTTTAACCCAATTTTCAAAAATCAATAACATGGTTTTTAAAATCCTCTGATGCCAAGGCGTTGGTGACGGCATTTCTTCTAACCTCCCTTTAATAACCTCATATCGCTTATCATCATCCAACTTTAAATAATCCTCATAAGTCCAAATCTTTTCTTTTACTTCCGCTTTCATCCGAACACCTCCTTTAAATTAATTTCTAAGCCTTCCAAAACCTTGCTTTTAACTTTACCTTCGCCTTCTGCAAAAGAGTAAAGTTCATACTCACCGCTTTCACCCAAAGCCCATACCTCTATAACCCTTTCACCCGGATATACTATCCAGTATTCCTTAATCCCAAATTCTTCATATATTTTAAACTTCTCGTATCTGTCCCTTTTGAAACTCCCCGAAGATACTATTTCAACAACCAAGTCGGGTGTTCCAAACAGTCGTCCTTCCTTTATGCTTTTCAAATTCTCCCTTGATATATACACTACATCCGGTTGAACGACTATATCCTCCGATAGTATTACATCAAACGGGGAGGGAATAACCTTTCCCAAAGCATTCTCCTTAGTAAAAATTCTAAACCTTAAAAGTAACTCGGTAAGAATATCCTGATGCTCAAAGTTTGGTGCCGGCATTTCTTCTAACCTCCCGTTAATAACCTCATAACGCTTGTCATCTTCAAGTTTTAAGTAATCCTCATAAGTCCAGACTTTTTCCTTAACCTCTGCTTTCATCTGAATACCTCCTTTAAATCAATTTCTAAACCCTCTAAAACTTTGCTTTTAATCTTACCCTCTTTCTCGGCGAAGGAATAAAGTTCATACTTTCCGCTTTCACCCAAAACCCATACCTCCATGACCTTTTCACCCGGATATACTATCTTCTCATACCTATCCCTCTTAAAACTACCCGGTGATACTATTTCAACAACCAGGTCCGGAGGGCCAAACAATCGCCCCTCTTTGAGGCTTTCTTTTAAGTTGTTAGTTGAGACAAAAACCATATCCGGCTGAACCACAACGGTTTCCGATAATATAACATCAAACGGCGCATCTAAGACCTCTCCCAAGCCCTTCTCTTTAACAAATTCCCAAAGTTTAAACTCCAAATTCCTTGAAATCCTTTGATGCTCAAAGTTTGGTGATGGCATCTCAATTAACCTCCCATTAATGATCTCATAGCGCTTATCGTCTTCAAGTTCTAAATAATCCTTATAAGTCCAGATCTTTTCCTTGACCTCCGCTTTCATTCAAACACCTCCTTTAAATCAACCTCTAAGCCTTCTAAAACTTTACTCTTAACTTTGCCCCCTTTTTCGGCAAATGAATATAATTCATACTCCCCGTTTTCACCCAAAACCCAAACTTCTATCGCCTTTTCATCGGGATATACTATCCAATACTCTTTAACACCAAACTCCTCATATATCCCCTTCTTAACAACAGTATCCCTCCTCGTTGTTGATGGCGAAACTACTTCAATTACCAAATCCGGTGATCCAAACAAACGACCTTCTTTTATATTCTTCAAGTTTTCTCTGGATATAAACACTATATCGGGCTGAACGACAACATTTTCAGATAGTATTACATCAAACGGTGCATAAACTAACTTTCCAATTTCACGCCCTTTTATAAAATCCCAAATCTTGATAACTAAGTTAAGCGATATTTCTTGATGTTCAAAATTTGGTGCCGGCATTTCTATCAACCTCCCTTTGATGACCTCATAGCGCTTATCATCATCCAACTTTAAATAATCCCCATATGTCCAGACTTTTTCCTTTGTGGTTTTCATCCTCCCCCCTTTCCGTTATTTTAAGGCTGAAAGGAGGATGTTATAAACCTTTTCGGATATACCTTTATTGCGTAAGTAAAATTCAAAAACCTTTTCCGATAGCCCTATATAGAAGTTTTCATCCGTATATACCCTTACGATAAAATCCGCGATTTCATCGGAATTTCTAACAATCTTTACAATTCCCTCCTTAACCATATCCCAAGCATAAGGCTGTTTATATAGGTATTCCCCGCATACAATTGGCAATTTCCAATAAGCGGGTTCTATTAAACTATGACCCCCATACTTCCACAAAGTACCACCCACAAAACACGCCTTACAAAACCTATAAATACTCCAAAGTTCTCCAAGCGTATTTAATATTAAAACCCTTGTATCCCTATCGTCCGTTCGCAAGGAGTGGGATATTCCGAATTCCCCTAACATGGAAGATATTTTCCCTACATTTTCAAGGTGTCTTGGGGCTATAACAAACCTTATATTGGGTAGATGTTTAGAAACCTTAACTATGCTTTCCACCACAGTTTTTATTTCCATACCCCTTATGTTCGCAAAGAGAAAAGAACCTTCAATTTTAAAGTTTTTAAGTTTTATATCCTTAACTGGTCTTTCAACGCTATCAAACTTCAAATTGCCCATAACGAGGGTATTCTTAGCCCCCAATGCCTCAAATCTCTCGGCATCCGCATAACTCTGACAGATTATCATATCTACCCCGCTTATAACTTTACGGAAAAGTGGCAAGATTTTGTATAATTTATAACTTTCGGGGCTTATGGTTCCGTTGACTATAAAAACCGGGATATTTAAAGATTTGGATAAGGTTATTAGGTTTGGCCATATTTCCGTTTCTGCTATTACAACGAGTTTAACATCTCGCAAAATTTTTTTCAAACACCTCGGATTATCAAAGGGAAATCTAAAAGCGTTTAATCCCAGCTCCTTGGCATAATCGTATCCCCATTTTGTAAATACCGATACTTTATAGGATTTAAACCTTTTAATCAATGGGTATATTGCGTTTATTTCTCCTATGGACGAAGCGTGAAATAAAACCTCCCCCCTTTTATCCTCGCATCTTACCGGAATTAGCGATGTTATTAGTTTGTACAATCCTTCCAATTAAACCCCCAAGCCTCAGGGGTTATGAATTCCACGCTGTTCCCAAATGGATCCCTGATATAAACCGATTTCCCACCCGAAGGCCATAAAACCTCAGCTTCTATGTCTATACCCAGAGATTTTATTTTTTCCTTCCACAATTCAATTTCTTCATCCGAAACCGCAAATGCTATATGGCCACGCCCGTAATACCCGTGGGGTGGAACATCCCCGCCAATTTTCGTGTATTCGGGATTAAAGATTAGAAACATACAGTTTTCCAGTTTATAAAAAACATGCCTGTTTTTAGCCTTGGCAAAGGGTTTTACACCCAAAAGGCTCGTATAAAACTCTTCCGCTTTATCTATATCGGAAACATATAAACACGCTTCAATTACTCCCCTTACTTTCATATTCGGAAAACATATCGGTCAAATCCTTTAATTGGTTGGATAGTTCTTCTTTTTCTTTACATTCTTCCAAACTTTTAAGGTTTATTTTCACATTTTCAACCGCTCCCTTAAAAGCCGCTACGGATTGGTATCTTGCCACATATACATCGCTTATAGCCGTTTTTGGCGCTATTGGTTCCAAATCTTTGCATAGTTTTAATACATCAAGGGATAACCTTGCGGTTTCCAGAGGAACTTTTGCGGCGTATATTAACGCCTCTTTTAGTTTTTCTCCCCTTTCCTCTTTTGGCAACTTATAAACCTCCATAACCCTGTTGAAGGCTTGGGTATCCTCGTATATCAACTCCTTTGCCCTTTTGAGTATCCTTTTTGCTTCGGATTTTATTCTATCAAAACTTTCCCAGTTATCGGAATATTTTTCCCTTTTTAAACCTATTCCGCAAACCATAGAAACCAACGCCGCACCCTGTGCCAATGATAACGCCGAAACGCTACCGCCCCCGGGTACAGCCTCGGAACTTGCCAGTTCGGAAAGGTAAAGGTCAAGGGTCCAACCGTCGTATATCCTACTTTCAATTATTTGATCCTCTTTGAAATCGTTTAACCTTAAATAAAATCTCGCTACATCTACGAGAGCCTTTAAGGGTACCAAACCAACGATTTCCGATTCATAAACCGGTTGTCCATACCTCTCAGCCCACATTTTTACATTCTCATAAGCGACATGGATAGGGGTGCCTTCAAAGTCCGTTAAATTCATTGAAACCTGAACCATATTTTTTGTTGCCAATTCAAAACCCAAAGCCTTTACAAACCTAAGTCCCCCATCCCTAAACCTTATATGTTTTGCTATGCGTTTTGCCGCATTTAAGTCTTGACTTTTAAGGTTTACATTGTACGCTATGAGTATTTTTCTCGCGCCTATCACGGTCGCACCGGCGGTGGGATGGGGTTCATCCGGCCCGTAATCCGGTTTCCAATTGGGGTCTTTCATCTTTTCCTTTAAACCCTCAAATTCCCCTTTCCTTATATTAGCCAAATCCTCCCTTTCCGGTTTAGTGGCCGCATATCCGTATAAATAAACCGGTAAGTTAAAATCCTTTGAAACCCTTTCCGCCAAAGTCTTTGCCAATTCAACCGCCTCATCTATAGTGGCGTCAAATAATGGAACAAACGGTACAACATCGGCGGCGCCTATTCTCGGATGTTGCCCCTTGTGTTTTCGCAAGTCTATAAGTTTAACCGCCATCTCTATTGATTTGTATGCGGCATCTAAAACCCCCTCGGCGGTCCCTACAAATGTAAAAACGCTCCTATTATGATCCGGGTCGCTTTCAACATCCAAGAGTTTAACATCGGGTACGGATGTTATGGCTTCCTTTAACGCGTTTATAACATCTTGATTTCTGCCCTCCGAAAAGTTTGGAACGCATTCGTAAAGCTTCATAACCGGTTATTCTATCCCCGTTTAAACTAAATTGTTCTTATCAACCTCTATAACCATGTTCCTAACCTTTACTTTTGCTTTATTCCCCTTTATTTCAAGGAGTGTGCCCTTTACACCCAAATTTTTTATAAAATATTCCTTTCCCAATTCCAAAGTCTCACCTGTTGTCAGGATTTTTTCCGCTTCCTCCGGTTGCTTACCCTCCTTGGCGGATGCCAATACCACTATTAGTTTTCTTTTTAACCCCTCAATTTCCCTTTTTTCCTTCTCTAACCTTTTAACTTTACTCTCATACTCTTCACGCAACTTTTGTATATAGGATGGGATTTGCATAAACACATCTTCGGCGTGTTTAATAACTTCTTCGGGTAATCCCACGACTTTTGCCGTGTATATACCACTACTTTCACCCAATTTACCAATTACAAGGCGGTAATTTTCAAGGGTGGAGATATTGAAAAATTCCGAGTGTTGGGCGAGAATCTTTAAACTTGAAAAGTGCGTACTCATAAAGACATAAACCCTTTTGTCGGATAAATATTTCGCAATTGCATACGCCAATGCCGATGCCTCATCCGGATCCGTTGATGAAAATATCTCATCAAAAATTACGAAATCGTACCCTTTAACCTCCTCTAAAATCCCCTTTATCCCTTTAAGTTCCCCCACAAAATGCGAGATCCCCTCTTCAACGCTCCCCAAAGGGGTAAATCCGAGGGGAAACACATCCGAACCGAAGGGTATGACGGCTTTTTTAGCGGGGATGGGAATACCCATAGATGCCATTAAGATGGAATAGGCTACGGTTCTAAGGCTTACAGTTTTGCCTCCCGCATTTGGACCCGTGATGAGTAGTGCGAATTTATCCGTTTTTATTGAAATGGGTACGGTTTTTTCCTTCAACCTGTTAAACAGTATTGGTTCCCTACATTCCACCAATTCAAATTTCCCATCCTTTGAGAATTCTGGAAAACAACATTTAAATTCCAAATAAAACTTTGCCCTTGCATAAATGCTATCTATGAAACCCAAAGATTTATGTAAATTTGCCAAGTTATCCTTTAAACGCAAGAAATCATTAATAAGTCTCCCGAGAATCCTTTTTTCTTCCTCCCTTATCCTGTCGTCAATTTGTATTAAATGGTTTTGTAGGGGTATAACCTCATAGGGTTCAACGAAAACCGTTTCCGTGGTATATGAATATCCGTGTATAACCCCTTCAATTTTATAATTGGATATAACCGGGAGGGTTAGCCTTCCGTTTTTCATTACGGGTTGCCTCTCCCTCAATTTATCCCAATATTTGTCAATTATTCCCGCATAAAGGTTTAAAAGTTCATCCCGGACTTTATTTCTCTTCTCGTACAAGTCCCTTAAAAGGGGGTTTTTTACGGTTTTAATGCTACCATCTTTGGAAATGTTTGCCTTTATCCTCTCGGAAAAACCCAAAAGTTCATTGGTTATATTAATATAGGACGCCAAGTTTATTGAGTGTATCCCTTCCCTAAGCCTTACCAATTTTTCTATAAATTCCGCAATTGTGTATAACTTCTCACCCGTTAATACTCCAAACTTGTTAAAATACTCAAAAACCTCGTCCATGTTTGGAAATACCGGAAGGGATAGGGAATGACCCATTTCGTATTCCCGCAACACCTCCGATATTAACTTAAAATCCTTTACCGCACGGGTATAATCCGGATTTAGGGATAAGATAAACCTCTCGCCTACGGATGTTGAAGAATACTTTGCCACCAACTTCCTTATATCGTTTATAAACCTTTCCCTATCCCCCATATTTAAATTTTAATCCCTTTGCGTGTTTGAGGAGCATTTCTTTATCCAAACCCTTAGATTTTGCGTATTTTGAAACATAAACCTCCATGTCCATGTACCAATGTGCCAACGAATTCCCAATGTGTGGGATTATATCGTTTTTTAAATCACTTCTAACAACCCATACGGCAAGCGTTATTTCATCTTCCACAAGGTTATAAACATATTTATATTCCCCAAACTCCCCCATTAATGCCCTATCCCCATAGATGACAAATGCATCCGCATTAAATATATCGGGAAAAACCCTTATTTTAAAAGTTTTCCCGAATAGTACCCTTTCAAGGATATGCTCAACGCAGTGTAAGATGGGTTCGTACCCCTGAACTATACCAAGAGTAAAATTGTCAATGCTTTCAACCGGAGATTTTGATATTAGTATCAGACTTTTTGCATCCTTGGTTAATGTTAATGACAGTTCCGAAGGCTCATACCCTTCAACCAAGAGGTTTAAATATGGATAGGGATACGGTGCGGCGTCTAACTTCCCGGATTGCAAAACCGCCCTTATTTGCGAAAATGACAGATATAATTTTTTCCATTCCTTGGGGATTTTTAATGTGAAAGGGTAAAAGTCAAACTCCCGTAATATTCCTATGCTCATTCAAAAACTGAAAGCGTTGGATATATACCCCGCCACCCTCCAATAAACCGTAGTATCTATAAGGGCACCTGCGGATAAGCCTATATACATAGTTTCCGTCCAATCAAACCTTATATGGGCATCGGCAAATGGGTAGTTGTGCTTTTCAATACTTAGGGGTATATCTTGATACATACCCAGATCAAAAGAGGGCTTAAATGTCCAATCTTCGTTTATAGGATATAGGAAGGATAGCCTTATAAACTCGCCGGATCTACCCGATATATATGTCCAAGGTATTGAAGGGGATGTATATGTTAAGTATGTGGAAAATCCCGTAAATGGGCTCCAATCTTTATCAAAAACCAACCCTTGCCCGATTATCCTCTGATAGTTTTTCGTTGTGGAAAACCCGTTTATACCTAACCTAAACCTCCCAAAATTAAACGCATTTGTTAAATATATACCGAAGGCGGTGTCCTTACTGGCTACACCTTCAAGGCTTAAATACCAAAAGGGATAATCCATTTCAAAAACCAAACCACCGTATGGGGTTTTGCCCGTATCCGCTATTCCGTAGAATTCAACTCCGAATTGCTTTATGTCAAAGGCCACCCTCAAACCCCCAAATGCGGTATATGGAGTATTTGCAAGTAGCAAATCAAACCAAACGCTTCTACCGTATGAGACCTCAACAAAGGGATTACCTCCTAAGTAATCGCCGAGTAAAAGGCCGTTTCCCCAAAACAATGCCCCCAAACCCCCCTTTATATCCAGCGAATTATCAAAGGAGAATTCCGCAAATGCTTCCTTTAAAGTGGGTAGGGTAAAACCGTAAAACCTATCAAAGGATATAAAGGATAAACGCCCGTAAATACCCAAATCGTACTGCATCTGTATTCCCAATTCGCCCCTATAATACTGGTTATCCGAGGCCCACAAACCGATTTGCCCGTCCAATGTGTAGAACTTCGTGCGTTTAGCCTTAACCTCTTCTTCTATCTCTATCCCTTGCGATTGGGCCATTAAAAACATTAACATAACCGGATATTATACTCTTGATTATATTTTTCACCTCATAATGGCATCGGCCAAGTTTGATCCCCTTGGTATATATTCAAGTATAGAAGAGGTTTCCAAAAGCAGTTGCTTACACTTAGCATTTAAATCCCTTAGGTTTTCCGCCTTCACCTTAAACAAACCTTTAACCTGCTTAACTACCAAAAGGGAATCCATATAAACCCTTGCTCCCAAAATTGAATTATCCTTTAACCAACTCAAAGCCTTAAAAAGGGCATAATATTCCGCCTCGTTGTTTGTCCCCTCTCCCAATTCTTCCATTTCCTCATAAACCTTTTTGCCATTAACAAGGACGACAAAGGCCGCCCTCATTAAACCCGGATTCCCCAAAGAGGAACCGTCAACAAAAACTTCAACACTTTGCGGCTTTGAATATAAACCGTAAAATTGGATATATTCTATTACCCCCTCGGATGTTAAACCCTTAACGCTTTTATCCTTGGAAAGCCTTTCCCTTATCTCAGAGGAGGATATTTCCACCAAACGATGTTTTACAATAACCGGCTTAAATATTTCCATAACATCTTCCGGAATCTCAAAGTTTCCCCTTGCCAAAACTAAAAACTTGGCCAAATAGGGTAATTCCATATAATTCTTCCAAGTCTTTATATCCACCATTTGATCCGCACCCAAAACAAAAAATATTTCATCATCCGGATATTTCTCCCTGTAAAGTTTCAGGACTTCATAAGTGTAGGATGGGGAAATTCCAATATCCCCTTCAAAGGTATCAACCCTTAATTTTTCTTCACCCCTTAACAAAATCTCAACCATCCTAACCCTATGATAATATGAAGCGTAAGCCCTTTTATGCGGTGGGTGATAATTTACCAAGAACCTAACCTCGTCCAAAAAACCCCCTTCCACCAAATCCCTACATAGTAAAAGGTGTCCAAAATGCGGGGGGTCAAACCTACCACCAAATATTCCCACCTTCATTTTTCACCCAGCAAAGCCTTAATGGAATCAACCCTTGGGTCATCCGGATGCAACTTTAAAAACTCTTCAAGGTATAACTTCCAAGACCTTAAAATTTTCAGTTTGTAATAAACATCCGCCTCCAAAAGGAGTTTTGTGGCCTTCTTATAGTTAATCCCTTTTATTATGCTATCAGCCTTTTCCGTGAAAATACCCATTTCTTTTACCCTATACGCGTAATATAAGCCGTTGTCAATTTCCGAAATATCAAGGTATAGGTTTTTGTGCTTTTTGTTATACGCCTCCGCAAGCCCCAAAAAAGCCTTAGCCCTCAAACTGTCGGATAATCCTGTATAACTTTCAACGAGTGTGCGGAATTCAAGTATGGCCTGGTCATAATCTCCCATTTTCAAATATGATTCCGCTATGTAATACTGGCTTTCGTTTGCCAAAGGTCCAAAACCTTTAACATAAAGAACCTCTTTAAACTTCTTTATGGCATCTTTGTATTTCCCCTTTTCAAAGAGTTCCTTACCCGCCTTAAAGGATTCCTCGGGTATAACCACATTGACCTTTTCCCCCTTCTTAAAGATTGTGGAACACCCAACAAACAAAATACCGATAATTAAAAGTTTCTTCACGGGTGGGAATTTTAAGGGGGATTTAACAGGGGTATAATTCCCGACTATGAAGGTAAAGTTTCCAAGCATAGGGAAAATTTCCCCGAAATTTTTTGACACTTACATATTTCCAAGGCTTGGTGCAAAAAGGGAGGAGGTCATCGTACCTCCCCAGCATGGCGTTGATACGGGTGTGGTTCGTATCGGAAACGGTAAGGTTATGATATTCACAACCGACCCTATATACATACTTCCCGCTTATGGATGGGAAAAGGCCGCTTGGTTTGCATGGCATATATTGGCCTCGGATGTTAGCACCTCCGGATATCCCCCGGCATACATAACGGCGGATTTTAACCTACCTATGGAGATAACGGAGGAAGAGTTTGAAATTGTTTGGAGGGTCTGGGATGAGGAGAGTAAAAAGTATGGGGCGTCGGTTGTAACCGGTCACACCGCAAGGTATCCGGGATGCGAATACCCCATGGTTGGAGGGGCTACATTTATAGCAATTGGAGATGAGGACAAATTCCTAACCCCAAAAATGGCCTCCGAAGGTGATGTTTTAATAATTACCAAGGGACCGGCGGTTGAAGCCACCGGTATATTCGCAAACCTATTCCCAAACTACATAGCCGAAAAACTCGGGGATGAAATAGCGGAGAAGGGTAAATCTTTGTTTTACAAGATGAGTACCGTTGATGACGCCTTAACGGCCGTATCCGTGGGTTATAGGGAAGAGGGGGTTAAAGCCATGCACGATGCTACGGAATGCGGTGTATTGGGTGGGGTTTATGAAATGGCCGAAGCTTCTGGAGTCGGCGTAATACTCTACAAGGATAAGATTCCAGTTCAGGAAGGCGTTTTGGAGATATGCGAACTCTTCGGTATGGAACCCTATTCTTCAATTAGTGAGGGAACCTTAGTAATAGCAGCCGTTCCGGATAAGGCGGACGAAGTCGTAAGAAGACTAAAAAACAATGGTATAGATGCGAAAATAGTGGGTGAGTTCCTACCAAAGGAAAAAGGTATGTGGATAGTGGAAGGCGGGGAACAAAAACCCCTTGAACACCCAATGGTTGACCCATTCTGGTCGGCAATTGATGAGGCTTTAAGGAGGGGGTTGTCTTGAAGGAAATAGTTTTGGCCTTTTTAACCGGTTTCATAACGGGCGCAATATTCAGTATGGCAAAACTCCCAATACCCGCTCCCCCAACATTGGCGGGAGTAATGGGAATAATAGGGATTTTCTTGGGGTATGCGGTTGTAAGGTATTTTGTAAAATAAAAAAGGGGGCCTAAGGCCCCCTTTATTTATAACCTTATCGCGGGTTTTACCTTACAACAACCTTTCTTATGACTTTCCCCTTATCCGTGGATATGACTACGAAATAAACGCCTTTCTTGTTGGGTATAGCCCCTCCGGCGAACCTACCCGAAGCGGTATATACATATGTGGAGTTTGTTATAACTGGTTGAGTATATTCTTTGGTGGATGCCGAAGTTATAACCTTGTGGTATAGGTTGCGGAAAGTGGTATCAAGAACCGGGAGAGCACCTATATAATACACCGCCCTCTCACTGTCAAGGTGTTCTTCAATCTTAGCGAAGTTTGCGACGAACTTATAACGGTAATAATCCCATACTACGATAGAATCTACACCATAGGTGGTAAAGAGGGAAGATATCCATACGACATATTTGAGGGGTGATATAACAGTCGTAAATGTGTCCGCAGATACCGCTGAAACCCGGGTATTTGAGGAGTGGACCCATAGGGTATCCGCAACCATATCGCCATCAACATCCCCAATGGAGAACTTGGTATCAAGGGGTATGAGGCATGTGTCCCAGGCCTCCCAACTGTCGCCGAGGGAAGGCATATACTTCATAACCATCACTCCGCCATCACCGTACAGGTTGTCATATCCATCACGGAAGTATATGAATCCGGTATCAACGGTTGTCCCACTTGCGGAGTCCGTAGTCCTATCTATTTGATAGTTTGCCCCCGGAAGGCCACCAACGAATACGCATGTGCCAAGCGTATCAGGGGTAATTCCCACGAGGAAGACGCTATCCCTTTCCGTTCCGCTCCCCCACAGATTTCCAGTTATCGTGTAATCCCAGTAATTGCCCGCCACTATGCCGAGCCAGTCTAAGGTGAAGGGTGTATAGGAGGTCCTTACCTTAGGGGTGGAAATAACACCCCTCCATACACCATACATAGGCGTTGCGTATAAACCAATTAGCCACATCATGATATGATCATTATAAGGCGGTAATGTTTATTTTGTGGATATATTTTTCCCCAGTATAATACCCGCCGAATGAATAGGCAGGTTATTTATATTGTTTTGTTAGTTGCCCTATCCCTTCCTTTTATAGTTCCCGGAATGGGTTTTAAAATGCCCGAGCCATCACCTGAGGTGAAGCAGGCCTATGAATATATTGAAAACCTGCCAAACAATTGTAGGGTTTTGTTCTCCATTGATTATGGCCCTTCTTCAATGCCCGAAACACACCCCATGGTTATGGCAATGGCGAAACAACTTTTCAGAAAGGATTGTAAAATAGCGGTTATGACCCTTTGGAGCTTTCAAGGAATACTTATGGGGAACGATGCCATGAATACCATATCCAAACAAACGGGTAGAGAATACGGTAAGGATTGGGTTATGTTGGGGTTCAGGCCGGGTATAGCCGCCGTCTTAACCAACATAGGGGTTGATTTTAAATCCGTTTATAGTGCCGATGTTAAGGGGACACCCCTGGATAGCATAGACTTTTTACGGGATGTTAAAACCGTTAAGGATTTTGACTTAGTCGTTGATTTCGCCGCCGGGGCTACCGGTGATAGTTGGGTTCAGATAACGGGTGCGAGGTTTGGGATACCAATAATCATAGGTTCAACCGCGGTTATAGCCCCGAGTTTCTATACATATTGGCAGGCGGGTCAGATAAAAGGACTTATAGGCGGATTGAGGGGGGCGGCGGATTACGAGAGGTTGGTAAATATGAGGGGATTGGCAACCATAGGTATGCTTTCACAAACCTTTGGGCATTGGGTGATACTTTTCTTCATTTTTGTGGGTAATGTTTTGTACTTTTTTGAAAGGGGGTTTAGAAAATGATAAACCTAATAATTGCTTCTGGCTTTCGTTTGGCGTTTGGAACGGCTTCTTTTGGCATAGGGGGTGTTAATTACACCCTTGTAAATGACTGGTCGGCGGTGTTCTGGAACCCTTCGCTACTCTCCGATCAGCGGAACTCCTTTTCAATAGACCTGTTTAACTTTTACGGGTCATCCACATATCAAATGACCACGAACATTATGGGATATGACGGCGTATATCCGAGGTTAAAGGATAACAAGGCATACAATCAAAAGGGTTTAATTACTATACCATCTTTGGGTTTCACGAGGTATGGCGAGACATTTACTTGGGCATTTGGCGTGTTCGTTCCGTTCGGAATGGGAACATCTTGGGACCTTTACGACCCCCCGATAAACTATTACAACACATATGACACCACATGGCAAAAGCCAAAATATCCCGAAAGGGATTGGGAGTCTGATATAAAAACCTTTGCCTTTTGGTTTGGTATGGGAAGGGAATTCGGAATGTTCAGGTGGGGTTTGGCGGGGGGCCCGGTAATAGGGAAGATATATACGAGGAAGGTAACCTTACAGGACCCGGCGGAGATAGACCCGGCTGCGGCGGATTTGCCGATAGAATATAGACTTTGGCCGATTGATACGAGGATATGGGGGACTGGGTATGCCTTTGGCGGTAGTGCCGGAATAACGGCTTTAATCGGTGAAATGTTTAGATTTGCCATAACCGGAAGGTTTTATACACCTATGCATATTGATGGGAAGGCGACATTGCAACTATTCTCCCCGAGGAACGATTACATAGCGGAAAACGCGCCGGATGCGGCAATGCTCGTAAGCGGATATGTTTTTAAAGGGGAAGGCATTGGTAAAACCTCATTACCGCTCCCCCCGGATATCGGAATAGGTTTTTCATTTAGGCCCACAAGGGCTTTTGCCGTAAACTTTGGTTTTAACTATGTTTTCTGGAAAGTTTTGGACAATGTTGTATTAAACTTTGATGACTTGGTCCTTTTGTACAACCAGATCAACTCCGATACCCTGGAATTCCACTGGAATAACACCTACGAGGTGGGGATCGGTACGGAGGTATCCGTAGGCGATAGATTCACATTCAGGTTGGGGTTCTCCTATGATCAATCCCCAATACCCGATTCCACATTTAACCCCTTGATACCAGACTTGGGTAAAAGGATGGGTTTCTCTGGGGGGTTCGGTCTGGCCCTTGGGGATTACTGGACGCTCAACTTGGCATACACATACACAATGGCACCGGATAGGGAAATAAAGGCAAAGGATTACTCCTACAAATCACCTTATATGCCCGGAAAATATACATTTAATGCCCATATAGTGAATATTGGGCTGGTTTATAGGTGGTAGTTTTATTAGCAACAACGCCCTTTATAATCTTTTCGGAGGATTTTAACGGACCGTTTCCACCTTTTAATTGGAGGATTTATAACGGTGGGGATACCACGACCTGGAAGGGGGTGGATAAAGGTTTTAAACCTTTTGAAAATTCCAACTTTTCGGGAAAATATGCGATTTGCGATTCCGATATAGGATACGATGCGATTTTTAACGACTCCCTTACTTCTCCCCCTATTTTTATAGGATACGCCTACGATTCCTTAAAGTTGTATTTGGATGCCGTTTTTAAGAAGTTTCCCGGTGATCCGGATACGGGTAAGGTTTTGGTAAGCGTTTTTAACGGTTCTTGGTCACCTTGGATGGAGGTCCTAACCCTTTCAAGCGATAGCGTTTATTCCGGTTTTATTGATATAACTTCCTTAACAACGGGTGCGGATAGTTTGAGGGTATCCTTTTGGTATGGAACGAGGTTTTGGGATTACTATTTCGGTGTTGATAACTTTAAGGTCGTGTATTATAAGGATTTTAACTACGACTTCTCTGCGGATAGCATAATATCTCCGGATTACGCCCTCAGGGATTCCTCATACACTTTAAGGTTTCACCTTTCAAACCTCGGTATTAACGGGGATACTGTAAAGGTTTATTACGGCGTTTCCCCTTCCTTGGATTCCACAAAAATTTTCTTAAACCCAAACGCGGATACATTTCTCATTAAAAACTGGACACCCTCAACCATAGGAAACTTTTATGTTGCCTTGATAATTTCCGATACCCTTGACGAATATCACAACAACGATACCCTTATAGACACCGTAAAGGTTTATATGCCTCCAAACATTTGGATTTTTGTGCCGTACGACACCGTAGGTCCTACATTGGATGGGTTTATAAGGAATTCCTCTTTAAGCGATTTGGGTTGGGCGGGGGCGGTTGAGGTTGAGGGTTCGGATTACATAGGGTTGGGTGGGGGGACGCAACAGGTTATAGGTTCTTGTAGAATCCTCTTCAAGCACGACGGTAATAACCTTTATATTGGAATACTAAACGCAAACGATAACGACATAACATCCCTTGATAGGGTAGTTATATCAATTGACGATAACGACGACAAAACATGGGCATCGGATTCCTCGGAAGGGGTGAATATAATTTTCCCGCCCCCCAGCGGTTGGATATCCTATTACATTACCCCATCCGATACACAAGGTTTAACTTCAAGGCCGGATATGAATTCATATTTTTCCTTTTCGGTTCAAAGTTCTTATTACTATTCCTTTCAATTTGAGGTGGCAATACCCTTTGATACCCTCAAAGACCCGGCAAAAATAAAAACTTCAATAAACGACACGGTAGGGTTGTTTGTGGGTGTATTTTCGGATAACATTGGTGAGTATGTTTGTTGGTGGCCGCAAAACTCGGAAAGCATTTCGGATATAGGTAGGTTTGGAAATGTTATATTAACGGATGTTGTTGGTGTAGGGGAAGGCTTAGGTGGAGGAAAAACGGGGGATGTAAAAATATACGATGTTTTGGGAAGGAGGGTTATAAAAATGGACAAAAAGGGGGTTTATTTTGTGGTTTATAAGGGCAAGGTGAAGAAGGTTATAGTTAGGTGAAGTCCCTTTTCCAGAAATTGTTTTCCTCGTCTTTTAACGGGAATCCTGTCCTTTTTGCTATTTTAAATCTATACCTGCCAAGCCTTGATAGGTTTTTCTCCGGCTCCTTGCTATGGGGAAATATAGTTTTTGCTTTTTTAAAAGGTAATCCTTTCCGAATATTTTCCAATAGGCCAAAACCAGAAGATACCTTTTGTTTATTTTTATCTCCTCCTTTCCCTTCATAAGCCTCAACCTACCCACAAAGGACAGATAAGTTTTATCATTTTTGATTTTATCAACATACCACCAAATGTTGTATAAACCCTCCAATTACATATTGGGCATATTCTTTCATAACTTGCAAAATGGGGTATATTACCAATTATAGCACCCTCAATTATTAACGCATTTATAAACAAGCGTATCCAAGGCCCAAGCGGTATCCGCCGTTTAGGGATTGTTCTAATCACCCCGTAAAAACGTTATTTACATTTAAAGCCTCCACCGCCTCCCTAACGGCATCATCAACGAAACCACCCATAAAAGGTGAATTCACTCAACCAACCTATAAATCTTTCCACTCGTATGCCCTATTACATATATTTCCCCGTAGTTATCAACTGCAAAGGATGATATGTTTTCGTCCGTATCAATCAATAGGTGAGCCTTAAAACCCTTATATCCCCTTTTCAAACCCCATATCCTCCCGGAACAATAATCCCCAAACACATAAACCCCGTAAAGGTTTTTTAACATTTTACCCCTATAAACATATCCGCCTATAACCGCACAATTCCCATTACTCCGTCTATACTCCCAAACGGGGAAGATATAATTTTTCTTTTCTTTACAACCCTTTAAATTGTAAGGATGATTCCCCTCATAACACCTCCAACCGTAATTGCCACCCTTTATAACCGTATCTATTTCCTCCCATCTGTTCTGCCCCACATCCCCAACCCATAGGGTATTACCGTCAAAGGAAAACCTCCAAGGGTTTCTTAAACCCATAGCATATATTTCAACTTTTCCGGTCTTAACATCTATTCTTAGGATTTTTCCCAATAGGCTTTTTGGATTTTGGGCGTTGTTAAGGGGATCTCCGGCCGCACCACCATCACCAAGGCCGAGATAAAGATAACCGTCGGGTCCAAATTCTATATGCCCTCCGTTGTGGTTTGTAAAAGGCTGCCTAACCTTTAATAAAACCCTTGAATAATCCTTTTGGTTGATTTCCCTTTCCTCTACCGTTGAATACATGGCGTTATCCGTATAGGATATGTAATATTTTCCGTTTTTCGGGAATTCCGGATGTAATTCCATTCCCAATAAACCCATTTCACCGCCGTATTTAACCCTATGCCTTATATTCAAAAGGGTATCAACCTTATTTTCCTTAACCTTTAATATTACACCAACCTGTTCAACAACATAAAAAACACCACTATCCACCGGATCGTTTATCATAAACACCGGATTGTTAAACTTAACCCCCGGAAATGCATCCAAGAGTTTATAAGAAATCAAGAAAATCATAGTTTGGTATTATCAAGCCGTTTAACTCACCCAAACAGTGTGATCATTACCGCTCCTAAGACCATAAATACAATCCCCAAAAAGTTAGCCCTCTCTTTAAAAACGATAATTCCCCACAATGAAGAGAAAAGGACGCTAAACCTCTTTATGCTTATTACATAAGGCACGAAGGTTAAGGATACCGCAACCATTTGGGAAATGGCACCCAAGGAATCGGCTAGGGATACCAAAAGCATTTTCGGATTTATCGCAACCCTTTCACCTTTGATTTTCAATAAAACCAACCCCAAAAAGCCAATACCGCCACTCATAAAAAGGGGCCATATAAGGGGAGAGGAGAGCTTTACGCCGATTTTGTCAAGGTTTGCCGTTATACTCCAAATCAATGCGACGGTTAGCATATACCTGCTACCCCTTTCCTTAAAAATTGCTTTAATTGGTTCAAAAAATCCGGCTTTTGTTTTTGAAATGTTCAAAATATACGAACCCATAAAAACCATAATTACCCCGAGCATACCCATAACGGAGACCCTCTCGCCAAGCATAACATAGGAAGTTATTAAAAGGAATACGGGTGAAAATGTTAGCATTGGAACGGAAAGGGATAGGGGAGAATGTTTTATTGCGGTAAAGTAGAACAAAAGGCTTATAAGGTTTAAAACCACATCAAGCGAATATACCAGAGCAAAACTTTTTATATCGTTTATCTTAAAAGGTATTAAAACCACCGGTAGAAGCAAGATAAAGGATAGGATTTTCACGCATACAACAAAAACAAAGGGGTTAAGGGTTTTTAGCAAACCTTTTGAAAAGACATCCTTAAAGGATTCCAAAACGGCCACGATAAGTGATAAGAAGATTCCCAAAGGGGTTATTCTATGGGGGTTTATGGGGGTTGAGAACTTTATTCCAATACTTACCGTTATATGGAAAATGCAAAATAGATATGGGAAATACTAAAAGAGGTGGGCGAAAGACTTGACAGTGTTGGTGAAAGGCTTGATAGGAAGAAACGGATAAAAAGATAAAAGAACTTGCCGAGAGACAGGCGGAAACGGAAGAACAAATAAAAAAGTTAAGCGTTGAAATAAATAAGGCGGTTGCACAACTAAACGGTGTATGGCAGGATTATACGGAGGATACAATAAGGGAAGGTTTGGGGTATGCATTGAAGGAATTGAGGTTTGAGGGTTTTAGACGGTGATAGTATGGAAATAGACGGGCTTGTATTGAGTGATGGTTATGTTATCGTTTTGGAAGTAAAGACCACATTAAGGGTAGATGATGTTGATGAATTTGTTGAGGAGAAGGTTTTAGGTTGTATGGTGCGGTTGCGGGGATGAGGATACAAAGGGGTGTTGAGTATTGAAACACAAGGATGGGAAGGATGTTAAGGTTTTAAACCCTAAGGGTTATAGGGATATGCGAGGCATTTTATCGTATCACTTTGTGCCTTGCACGGCCACACGGTGAGACTATGGATTAAAAAGAACCTTTCAGGTTTATAATACCCTGATATGCACAAGTTA
>CAYRSH010000007.1:16577-42290 GCA_964426895.1 uncultured bacterium | reverse complement strand
AAGTGGTAATGTTTTTGTTGCAGGAGAGACTTATAATTCCTCAAACTTTGCACCGAGTAGAATTGTTTTCGGAACCGAGAATGATACTTCCGTATGTGGTTATTATTGTGCCGATGCCTTTGTGAGCAAGTTGAGTAATGATTTAAGCACACATATCGCTACCGCTATATTAACTTCAAGTGATGATGATTTTGCCTATTCCGTAGCGATAGATGGAAGTGGTAATGTTTTTGTTGCAGGAGAGACTTATAATTCCTCAAACTTTGCACCGAGTAGAATTGTTTTCGGTACTATCGGTTGGTTTGATGCCTTTGTGAGCAAGTTGAGTAATAATTTAAGCACACATATAGCTACCGCTATATTAACTTCAAGTAGTGGTGATTTTGCCTATTCCGTAGCGATAGATGGAAATGGTAATGTTTTTGTTGCAGGGCATACTGGGAATTATTCAAACTTTGCACCGAGTAGGAATGTCTTCGGTACTACCGGTGGTTATGACGCTTTTGTGAGTAGATTGGATAGTTCGTCACTGTCAATAACAGAAAATATAACACTTCCACAGAGAGATGTCATAACCTTAGGCAAAAACGAAATACTCATAACCCTACAAAAGCCCTCTTATGTCGGTGTGAATGTATATTCTCCAAACGGTAGGCTTGTAAAGAGGTTTAGTTTTGGGTATTTGCCCGCTGGCGAATATAGGTTTAAGTTGGATGTTAAAAGAGGCGCATATATCCTAAAAGTTAGGGTAGGTGATAAAGTTGAAGAGGTTAAGGGGGTGTTTTAACGGAGGCTGATTTTGATCAGCCTTATAATACGGGTGTATGAAAATCCTATGGATAGACGATGAGATTGAGGAGTTGAATTCCGTTATATCCTTTTTGAAGTCGCAGGGTTTGGATGTTGATACCGCAAAGAGTGCGGTTGAGGGGGTTGAAAAACTTTCAAAAAACACCTATAACCTCGTTTTGTTAGATTATAGGATGCCGGGTGTTAACGGTTTGGATACTTTAAGGCTAATAAGGAGGACTTATCCGAACCTCCCCGTTGTTATGCTAACCATGATAACCGACGAGGAAATAATAAGAAAATCCCTCGTTGAAGAGGCATACGATTATATCGTAAAGCCCGTTCAACCCGCCCAACTTTTGGCCTTGATTTCAAGGTTAAGGAGGGAGAGTTTCAAAAGGGAAATGTTTGGAGAGGAGGCGGAGAGGCTCAGGGAAGAGGTTAGGAATATACCGGAGACATTTGAGGGATGGCTTTTGAAAGCGGTTAAAATATTCCAAGCGAGGGTAAATTACAGGGCTTATAGGTCAAAGTTTGACGAGATATTAAACGAGGAAAACCGGAAGTTTTGCCTTTGGGTTGAGGAGAATTATAAGGACATAATTAGGGATGATACGCTTTTAATGTCCCACACCCTTTTAAGGAAGATGATTTTACCGTATGTTGAGGTTTCACCCGTCGTTTTAATAGTATTGGACAATTTCAGGTTTGACCAGATGTACGAGATAGTTTCCGAAATATCGTCATCCTACAAGATTGAACAGTATGTTTATATGTCAATATTACCTACCGCCACCCAGTATTCAAGGAATGCATTATTTTCCGGGAAACTGCCCCTTGAAATGGAAAGATTTATGGAAGGCGTGTTGGCCGATAACCAAAACGAATTAAAACTCCTGTGGAATCTCTTAAACGAAGAGAAGTATAGGGTAAAGACTTGGTATTCAAAGATTAAGGATTTGGAAACCCTATCGTCTTTAAAACCTTATGGAAGAAGGTTAGAGGTTTATGTGGTGAATTTCGTGGATACGATTTTGCACCTAACCGCAAATGTGGAGCCATTAAAGGCCTTAGGGGAGGGGGAATCCTCAATAAAGAGATGGGCAAGACTTGTATTGGAGGACGGGAGGTTTGTTAGGGTTATAAACGGTTTCCTGGACAAGGGTTATAGGGTGTTTATAACTTCGGATCACGGTTGGGTAATAGGTAGAGAACCTTTAAGGGTTTTTGGGGAAAACATAACAAAGGGTTTTAGGTATAAGTATGGGGATGGTTTGGAGATCAAAGGCGATAAAATCGTTAGGGTTAAAAAGCCAAGGGAATGGGGGCTTCCCGAATGGGGTGAGTTTGTGTTTGCAAAAGAGGATGGTTATTTCGTATGGGGGGAAAAGATGGAGGAATATGCGGAAATCTATAAAAACAAAATGTTTCACGGTGGAATATCCCTTGAAGAAATAGTTTTAAACTTAATACACATTCAACCTTAGAATTCCAGAGGTATGAAAGGGATAGGTTTTCTAATTTTTGTCGGTATTTTACCTTTATACGCCGATACCCTTGCAATTATACATATAAACGATACCCATCACCACCTCTACCCTTATAAGGCTTGGAACGGTGTTTCCTCGGCCGCATATGTCATAAAGCAGTTAAAATCATCGTATCCAAACCACCTATTCTTTCACACCGGCGATATATTCGTAGGAGATTTCTCCTTCCCATACGGTTTGGGCAGGGTTGAACTCCGGATATTGAAAAACATTTTAAGACCCGATGCCATAACACTTGGCAATCACGAATTTGATATAACCCCCGATTCCCTATATGCGGTTTTAACAGATGTGGGTATGCCTATGCCCATACTATCCGCAAACCTAACCCCCGATACATTACCAATATCCTCAATAGTCCAACCTTATGCGACATTTATAAAATCTGGCAAAAAGATATGCGTTTTGGGTCTTACCACAAACCAGTTTAACATATTATCACCCGCACAACAACCGGTACAGTTTGAAAATCCGGTAACGGTGGCGCAGAATTATGAAGATACACTAACCGCCCTCGGTTGTGATTACAGGATAATACTATCCCATAGCGGCGTGAATGTTGATAGCGCTATTGCCAGTCAGACGAGATATTATAACCTGATAATCTCCGGACACACACATACCTGCTACGATTCACCGGCAAAAATCGTTAATTTAAGCGGCGATACCACATATTTTGCAGAGGCGTGTTCCCATTATCAGGCGGTTGGCCTTTGGTTGATAGATTTAAACACATTAAGGCCAATAAGTTATACCTTAATAAGGTTAAACAACACCACACCCATAGATACCGAGACCTGGGATACGCTTATGGCTTATAAACCCTTGATAGAAAGCAGGTTTGGAAGCGTTTTTGATGACTTCTGGGGTTATGCCCCAAGTGAAATCCCGAACATTCCCGATCTTCCGGGATATTTGGATACTCCCGCCGGAAACTTGGTTGCGGATGCCATGAGGGTTAAAAGCGGGGCGGATGCGGCGGCCTGGCCCACATTCCTAATAGCGGAAGAACTACAAGCGGGGAGAATAAATTCTAACAATGTTTTGATGCTGGTTCCCTACGGTTTGGATGAAACATATATTACGGGGAATAATACCCGTTTGCTCGTGGCCACATTTACGGGTAAGCAGATATATACCCTACTCTCAACAGCCCAGGCATTTTTCGGAGAACAACCAATAGCACAGGTTTCGGGTATGCGTTATAGGTATGACCCCACATCCTCACCCGTAATGCTCCCCTCGGATATAGAAATAAACGGTTCTCCCTTGGATACAAACGCAACCTATACATTGGCTGTTGATAAAAACATAATATATGTTGCAGGACTTTTGGGAATAACACCTTTAAGTATTGATACCACTTCGTATACGGTTTTTGAAGCCATAAGGGAGTACATAAGGGATTTGTGGATAGTTGAATACCACTCGGAGGGCAGGATTACATACAAGAACCTAAGCGTTTATGAAATTCCAACAAAAACCCAAGATTTAAATGTTTTAAACCGCTCCGTATATTCCCGAATTCCGATGGATATATACGATATAACGGGCAGGCTGATCGCCAAAAGGGTTTATAGGTTTTTGGCACCCAAGGCCGGCGTTTATTTTATAAGGTTGGCGGATAGAAGCGTAAAAGTTATTATCAGATAAATTTTCCTTTAACGGAAATTAAACCGGTGTATAATAACCGCCAATATGAAAAAGAGTAGTTTGATATTTTCGGCACTCCTTTTGATGGCGGGTTGCCAAGCCGCGGAAAGGACCATAAAGGTGGGTATCCTACTACCGAATAACGCCTCGGGAGAACTCGCCACATACTCCAAATACACCTTAGACGGTATAAACCTCGCCGCAAAATCAAAGAACTTCCGCGTTAGCGGTAAAAGGATAGAGTTCGTATATCCCGAAAGGTATTCCGGAGACCCTTCCACTACCGCCGATGCTTTAAAGGAATTAAAAGAAAAGGGGGTCGAAATAGTAATAGGACCTCTAACGAGTGCCGAGGCTCAGGCTATACTCCCCGTTATGTCCGAGGTTAAAGTTCCGGTAATCCTACCGGCCGCAACCCTTAATTCCTTGACAAATAACGAGTGGGTATGGAGGGTTTGTATAAGTAATAGGCAGATGGCCGTTGCCGCGGCGTACGCGGCAAAAGATATATTAAAGGTCAAGGAAGTAGCCATTGTTCCCTTTACAAACAACCCGTATTCCCAAGAATTGGCCGAAAGTTTTAGGAATTGGGCTGATGCCCACGCCTTGAAAGTTGTAAAACTCGTAGAACTCTCGGGAGATTCCCAAAACCTAATATCCTCAATAGGTGAAGTTATTTCCTCCTTTTCCGCACCACAGGAGAGTACCGCGGTATTTCTACCATTTTATTACGATGAGGCCGCAAAGGCTATAAAGGCTTTTAGGGAAAAGGGATATAAAGGGATACTGATAGGAGGGGATGGTTGGGATGTTCCGAAGCTTGCGGATCTTGTGGGGAAAAACCCCGGTGAAAACTATTTCATAACCCACTTTAACCCCTATGACCCTCAATCCAAAGAGTTTTCCGAAGAGTACCGTAAGGAGTATGGGGTATTACCTTCATCGTTCTCGGCATTGGGATATGATGCCCTATTGGTAGTGTATGAGGCCCTTTCAAAGGCCAGGGGGCTAACCAGGATAAGGGATATAAAGGATGCACTACAATACTTAACGGTTGATGGGGTTACGGGTAGGATTGAATATTCGGCCGATAGTCATAACCCCGATACTAAGGGGTCCGTTCTCGTTAAGTTTTCCGATTTCGGATTCCAGTTTGCCAGAAGGTTGGCGGTTTCACCCGTATTTTAATGAAGTATCTCGTAAAAAATTGCCTTCTTGAAGGCGGTGAAAAGGTAGATATTCTCGTGGAGGGGGGGAAGATTGTCTCCCTCTCCACAAAAAGTCTAAAAGTTGAGGATGCCCTTGTCATAAATGCGGAGGGTTTATGGGCGATTCCCGGTTTAGTTGATATGCATACCCATGCGAGGGTTCCGGGGCAAGAACACAAAGAAACCCTTGAAAGTGTTAGTAAAGCCGCCTTAAGGGGGGGTTATACGCACCTGCTAATAATGCCAAACACGGAACCCCCAATAGATTCCCCCGAAGTACTCGAATATGTTAAAAGCCTAACCAAAGGTCTTCCGATAAATGTTTTCATTTCGGCCACCATAACCAAAGGGAGAAAGGGGAAGGAATTGGTGGAAATGGGAATGTTAAAGGAAGGTGGGGCTAAGGCCTTTACGGATGATGGGGATTGGGTTGAAGATGAATTTGTTATGTTGAACGCATGCACATACGCTTCCAATTTTGATGTAATGATAATCTCACATGCGGAAAAACCCCAACTGTCCAAGGGTTTTGCCAATTACGATGAGAAAACATTAAAATACGGGATGAAGTTTAGGCTCCCGATATCCGAGGAACTCGCAGTTTATAGGGATTGCAGGTTGGCGGAAATTTCCGGATGTCATTTACATGTGGCGCATGTATCCTATTACGGTTCGGTAGAGGTTATAGGTATGTTCAAAGAAAGGGGTGCAAATATCACCTGCGAGGTTACCCCCCATCACCTCGTATTTTCAACCGATAACATAGAACCCTACAATCCCAATTTCATTTGCAATCCACCTATAAGGGATGAAGAGAACAGGAGAAAGCTCGTTCGGGCGTTGAAGGAGGGCCTTATAGATGTTGTTGCAACAGACCACGCCCCCCATGCATACCACGAAAAGGAAACTACGGTTGAGGAAACCCTTCCGGGTATAGAAGGGTTAGAAACTTCTTTTTCGGCTTTATATACACACTTAGTTTTGCCGGGTGAAATGGATATAAAAACCCTTATAGATGTTATGTCCCATAAACCCGCAAAATTATTAGGTATTGACAATTCCATAAGGGAGGGAAACGAGGCCAACTTTTTCCTCTACAATCCCAACATAAAATGGGTGGTTAAAAGAAACGATATACTTTCAAAGAGCAAGAACAACCCGTTTATTGGGAAGGAGTTGAGGGGTAGGGTTGTATCCGTTTTTTGTAAGGGTAAATACATAAAGGAGGTTTGAATATGATAACGGTTTTACTCGCTGGCTCTAATACGCCCCCTTGGCTTGGGGGTCCCAACATCCTTTATGCGGGTATATATGGATACGGTTTTGCCGCATATGAGAGCAGGACATTGGAATCTTATAGCACAAAGGGAGCATATATAACCAGGGGTTTGGGTGGCCAAAGTGCAAATCTCGGTGGAGGTGCATTCATAAGGTGGAATCAATTGGGAATTTACGCGGATTTCATAGAGGGATACTTCTACTCTTGGAGTTATCAAAACGAGGAGATAAAGGACACGAGCTTTTATCAGAGAACAGGTGTTGATATAACATGGCATATAAACAACGAATCTTGGACGGGAATAGGTGGGGGGATTAGGAATGTGAGGTATGCCCTCGGTTATGGTTTTTCCTTCCCAGATACCACAGACACTGCGGTTAAAGGGGGTAAAAATCTCCCAATACCCAATTCAAATGTTAGGTTTATGGCCATAGGTTTGCAGGGGAAGTACTATGTCGAGGCCGAAAAACTCTATTCGGAAAGGAAAGGATTGTTGCCTTGGATTGGAGGTTATGTTGGGTACGCGCAAGCCTCGTTTGAAGCCGGAGAACCCTTTAATACATCTTCGGATGCGAGCAGTTTTTATGTTGAGGTTATGCTCGGATTGGACTTTTATGTTCAACCCTGGTTGTCCTTCTGGATATCAGGAAAATACACAACATTTGAAACCCTCTTCCCTCTGCCGCCTTCACATAAATACAAGGATTATTACGACAATGCAAGGACTTCGCTGGGAACCACATTAATACAAGGGGGTGTAAGGCTAACCTTTGCGAGGGAAAGGTATTGATAGGGGTTTGGGTATCCTATATGGATACGGTTGGGGTTGGAGATGTTTTGTCCGTTAGCGTTTATGGTAGGGAGGAATACGCCGGTGTAAAGGTTATTGTTCCACCTTCTTGCAATGCCTATTTTCCATTGGTGGGAAAACTAAAAGTTTGCGGATTAACCTTGGATAAATTGTCGGATACTTTGCAAAAACTCTTAAAACCCTATTACGACCTTCCCGTTATAGTATCCTTTGAGGAACTCGCACCCCCTACGGTGGTAGTCCTCGGGGAAGTTGTTAATCCGGGATCCGTAAGGTATATTAAGGGTATGAGGTTGGCGGATGCCCTATCACAAGCCGGAATAAAGCCCACATCGGATATTTCTAAGATAAAAATAAACGATACGAGCGTAGATTTGACAAAGGAAAACCCAACATTATCCCCCGGGGATAGGGTGGAAGTTCCATCAAAATGGTGGAAAGTTTTTATGGATAATTTCAGTTTTCTGTTAAATGTCGCCACTTTTGGGATATTGTTCTACACCACTTTTATAAAATGAAGATTTTTTTAAAAGAAAACCTCGTGTTTCAAGATTTGGGTGATAAAATTGCTATTTGGGATCCCGAAAGGATGGAAACATTGGTTTTAAACAGCACGGCTTGGTATATCCTTTCCTTAATTGACGAGGGTTTTAACGATTTTGAGGATTTGGTTAAAAAGGTTTCGGAAGACTACGGAATACCAGAAGATGATGCACGCGGGGATGTTGAGGAATTTATAAAAAGTTTAAAGGATGTGGGGGTAATATGGATAAAAGAATAATAGCGGGGAACTGGAAGATGAATCCCACAAGTTTAAAGGATGCACTTGAACTCGCAAAGGGTGTTGAGGATTTCTTAAAGGATTTAAACCAACTTGAAAGGGTAATATTCCCGCCCTTTGTTTATCTATACCCCATAAAGTTGGAAGTTAAAAACATTGAATTGGGGGCACAAGATGTGTTTTACGAGGATAAAGGGGCATATACGGGGGAAATTTCTCCAAAGATGTTAAAGGATATAGGTATAAATTGGGTTATTGTTGGGCATTCCGAAAGGAGGCATATAATTGGGGAAGATAATAAAACGGTATTGAAAAAGACAAAGAAGGCTTTGGAAGAGGGGTTTAATGTTATACTATGCGTGGGGGAAACCCTAAACGAAAGGGAACTGTATAGGCATAAGGAGGTTGTTAAAAGGCAACTTGATGAAGTTCCGGATAGTAAAAACCTGATAATAGCATATGAGCCCGTTTGGGCTATAGGGACGGGGAGGAACGCTAAACCCGAACAGATAGAGGAGATGCATACACTTATAAAGGAATTGACGGGTAAGAGGGTTTTATATGGGGGTAGTGTGAAACCGGAAAACTCGGATGAATTGGCATCCGTAAAGAATGTTGATGGTTTCCTCGTAGGTGGGGCGAGTTTGGATGCGGAAAAATTTCACAAAATAGCCCTATCCCTTATAAGGTTTCAACCGTAAAATATCCGGAAATGGCTATTAGATACATTTACATGCATACCTATTCAAAAAGGGGCTTTGTTCCTTGGGAAGAGGCTACGATACATGTCCTATCGCATGTGATACACTACGGGAGCGGTGTATTTGAGGGTATAAGGGGGTATAGGACGGACAAAGGTATAGCGATATTCCGCGGGAGGGATCACTACACGCGCCTCATTAAGTCCGCGAAGATCTACCGAATGGAATTGGATATAAAAGAGGAAGGATTTATGGATATAACCAAAGAACTCATAAAGAAAAACGACTTACAAAACGCGTTGGATGAGGCGAAAAAAACCGGTAAGATGAAGAATCCATTCGTGTATATAAGGCCCGTTGTTTTCAGGGGATATATCTCCCAGGATTACGATGACCCAATAATACAACCCCCCTTAGGTGTAAATCCCCTAAAAAACCCCACGGAATTCTTCATTGCAGCCTTTCTCTGGGATGACTATTTGGGTGAAAAGGCCATAAAAGAAGGGGCGGATGTTATAACATCCTCTTGGTCAAGGCTTGCACCGAATACTATACCCGCATTTGCCAAGGGCGTAGCCAATTACGCAAACGCCCAACTCGCAAAGATGGAAGCGGAATTAACCGTAGTTTTGGATAATTATTCCGACAAGTTATATTTAAAAGGCGCTTATGAAAGGGGCGAAGCCGTTAAACTCCCAAATATGAGGTTTCCGGTGGAAAGCATACAGTTAAATGTTGAGGGTTATGTGTCCGAAGGCGCGGGTGAAAATGTTTTTGTGGTAAGGTATGAGGGGAGTAGGGTAAAGATATATACACCACCACTATACGCCTCAATACTACCCGGAATAACACGGGATTCAATAATTACCATTGCCCGCGATTTGGGATATGAGGTCATAGAAACCCAAATCCCGAGGGTTATGCTGTACACGGCCGATGAAGTTTTCTTTACGGGTACGGCGGCGGAAGTAACGCCGATAAGGAGCATTGACGGAATAATCATAGGAGATGGAAAACCCGGAGAGATAACCTTAAAGATAAGGGAGGAATATGTCGGCATAGCCACGGGGAAGAAGGAGGATAGGTACGGCTGGCTTGAATATGTGGATTAGAGTATAGAGAATCCGGTAAATTCCCCCTTGGCCTCGGTTATTTTGTAATCCACCTTATCAACCCTTCCAGGTCCGTTCTTTATGTAATCTAAAAGTTTTAAAAGGTTTTCCTCCTCCCCCTCCACAACTATATATACGGTTCCGTCGGGTTCGTTTTTAGCAAAACCCTGCAAGTTTAACGGGAGGGCATGCCTTCTCGTGTATGCCCTAAATCCTACCCCTTGCACCCATCCGTATACCTTAGCCTCTAACCTCTTCATCCTTTAATATATCCGCCACCTTTTTTATATACCTCCTTATATCCGCGTCTATTTTCCTCGCTTCAACCATGGATAAAACCCATTTGGAATAAAACCTTATCCTTTCGTTATCCGAGTTTTCCGAAAGGTTCTTTAATATTTCCAACGCGGGCTGAACATCCTTTGGCAAAACATTGACTCCCTCCTTAACCTTTTCCGCACACTCTTCCAAAACCTTTATAATTTCTTGCCTTTCCATACCTCACCTCCCGGTTATTATACTTAAAATAGTTCTAACCCCAAAACCGGTTGCCCCTAAGGGATTATACGCCCACCTTTTATTGTTAAAAACCGGACCCGCAAGGTCTATGTGCGCCCATTTTATGCCTTCCCCTACGAACTCCCGTAAGAACTGGGCGGCGTATATCGCCCCTCCCCAACGGTCAAGGGCCGAATTTCTTAAATCCGCATCGTAAGTTTTTAACTTCTCATAAATAAACGGATCTTCCAAAGGCATCCTCCAAAACCTTTCGGCGGATAGGTATCCGGCCTTTAAAATCTTGTTTGCCAATTCATCATCGTTTGAAAACAGAGCGGCCGTAAATTCACCCAAAGCAACAACCGCCGCACCCGTTAATGTCGCCATGTCTATGAGGTAATCGGGTTTTAATTCCGAGGCATAGGATAGGGCATCCGCCAGTGTTAGCCTACCCTCCGCATCCGTGTTCAATATCTCAACCGTTTTTCCGGAATAGGTTTTTACTATATCCCCCGGCCTTACCGCATTTCCATCGGGCATGTTTTCCGTTGCGGCGAATATCCCATGGACTTCGTATTCCGAACCCAACTCACCCAAACCTTTGAATACACCCAAAACCGCACACGCACCGCTCTTATCAATTTTCATCGTCATCATACCCTCCGCGGATTTTATTGATAACCCACCGCTATCAAATGTTAAGGCCTTTCCAACCAAAACAACTTTCCCCTTTGGATTTTTTGGCCTGTATGTTAAATGTACGAAATACGGTTCCTTTGAACTTCCCCAATTTACGGCCAAAAAGGCGTTCATCCCCATATTTTCCAATTCTGGCTTTGTATATACCTTAATTTCAAAGCCGTATTCCTTTGAAAGTTCATAAGCCTTATCCGCCAAAAACTTGGGTGTGGCTATATTGGGTGGGGTATTGACGAGATCCCTCGTAAAGTTGGTGGAATCGGAAAATACTTCTGCCAATTTCGCTTCTTCGGAATCCTCCCCTTGGAAATAGACATCAATATCCTTTTCCCTTTGTGTCTTGTATTCCGAGAATTTATAAGAAGAGAGCAATAAACCTTCGTAAAAGAATCTATACCACTCCTTCTTGCCGATAAATCCGGGTTTCTTGAAGAATACGGATTTTACCCCCAAGGATTTTACCAAATCATACGCATCCGCTATACTCCACCTGTAATCCAAAGGCTTATTACCGGTATTCCTTAGGGGAAAGTAAAGGGTTTTCCCCTTAACCCTTAAATCCCCCTCCTTAACAAACCTTACATTTATTTCCGCATCCGCATCCTTTACAACCCTTACCATCAACCGTTTATTCTACGGTAGGTCTAATATCAACTCGTATGCACCGTATATAACGGGGTATGCCAATTTTTTGGAATTGGGTATATGATAGGGGAAATCGTTGGATACATAAACATCCTTTATGCCGAATTCCCTTTTTACATCGTTTAAAGCGCACATCAAACCACCCTTAAAAATACAATCAACCGCCCTATTAATAGCCCTCAAAGTGTCCCCCTTTATACTCCGGGACATAGAAAGTATTCTGTACGATGCCATTACGCCTTTATAGGGTGGGAATATGGGTCCCCCATAAAAAACCCCACCCTTTACAATGTTCAGGGTTATAGATGTTCCCGAAAGTAAGATAATGACATCTTTGCCCCTTTTTACAAAGGGATAACTCGCCGCTATCCTATCCGCCCCAACAACCGAAAGGGAGTAATTGCTCTTTATGTTTAACCTCTCGGGCTCCAAAAGGTACACATTGGGAAATCTCCTTAAAATAGTTTCGTTTAAAGGTTTTACTGTAGAAACGAGGATCCCCTTATCGTAATCGTTATACCTTAGGCTTTCGGCCAGTTCATACGAGGATGAAATAAACCTTTTTAACCTCCCATTCTCAAATATCGCCAATTTTAAATTTGTATTACCGGCATCTATAACGAGAATCTTCAAGATAAAATCTTAAACTCCTCCCCTTCGGCGGTAATTTTTATGACCCCTTCCTTAACCTTTCCGGATATAATCAATTCGGATAACCTGTTCTCTATCTCCCTCTGGATTACCCTACGGAGAGGCCTTGCACCCAATAAAGGATCAAAACCTTTCCTTACCAACAATTCCAAAGCGTTATCGTCAATTTCAACCTTTAAATCCCTCTCTTTCAGCCTTTCATTAAGCCTATTTATCAGAAGCATTGCTATTTTCTTTACATCCTCCCAGCGCAGAGGGTTAAAAACTATGATCTCGTCAATCCTGTTCAAAAACTCCGGCCTGAAATAAGACCTTACCACATCCAAAACCCTTTCCTTAGCCCTTTCAAACTGTCTCCAAAACTCCCCTTCCAATTCTTTCCTCTTATTATCAAAGTCCGGCGAAGACTTGTCAAGGTTTTTATAGGCGTTGTTAAAGTTGTTTGCCACCTCCCTTAAATATTCCGCACCGAGGTTGCTCGTCATTATTATTACGGTATTCCTAAAACTAACCGTCCTTCCTTGACTGTCGGTTAAACGCCCATCATCCAAAACCTGTAAAAACAGGTCAAAAACCCTCGGATGTGCCTTTTCAATTTCATCAAGGAGTATTACGGAATACGGTTTTCTTCTTACCGCTTCCGTTAATTTTCCGCCCTCTTCATAACCCACATATCCGGGAGGAGCTCCTATGAGTTTTGCAACACTGTGTTCCTCCTTAAACTCCGACATATCAAGCCTTATCATAGCATCCTCATCCCCGAATAACACCTCCGCCAAAGCCTTTGCGAGTTCCGTTTTACCAACACCCGTTGGACCCAAAAACAGAAATGAACCCAATGGCCTTTTGGGATCGCTTATTCCCGCCCTCGCCCTCCTTATGGCTTCCGCCACCCTTTTAACCGCCTCTTCCTGATCTATTATCCTTTTGTGTATTTCCTCTTCAAGTTTTAAGAGTTTTTCCCTTTCCTCTTCAACCAACCTTGAAACGGGTATTCCCGTCAAATTTGCCACAACTTCCGCAATATCCTCTTCCGTTATGACGAGTTTGTGATCGCTTTTCTCCCTTTGGAGTTCAAGGTATTTCCTTTTTAGTTTTACCAGTTCGGCGTTTTTCTTCTCCCACTCGTCTATTTTACCTTCCTCTTCAAGTTTTTTGACCTCTTTTTCCAAAGATTCTATCTTGGCTCTTAAACCATCTAAGCCTTCCCCCTTCTCCTTTGATATTTGCCCTTTTAGGGTTTCTATGTGTTTTTCTATCTGTAAAGCAGCAGCCTCATCTCCCCTATTTTTCGCCCTTTCAAGTTCTGCCTGTAATTCCGCAATCTTTTCCGATATTTCCCTTTCAAACATATCCGGTGACATGGTTTTTAGTTTCTTTCTCGCACAGGCCTGATCCAATATATCAACGGCCTTATCGGGCAACCTCCTGTTTTGAATATACCTATGGGAAAGTTTTACAGCGGCCTCTATGGCCTTATCGTCTATTATCACATTGTGGTGTTTTTCAAGTTTTGGCCTCAAAGCCTTCAACATTAATATCGCCTTATCAACATCCGGTTCATCAACCCAAATGGGTTGCAATCTCCTCTCCAAAGCGGCATCCTTTTCTATGTACTTTCTGTACTCATCCGCCGTGGTTGCACCTATTACTTGAATTTCTCCCCTTGCCAATGCGGGTTTTAATAGATTGGCCGCATCCGCAGGAGCACCTTCCGCCCTTCCCGCACCCATAATGTTGTGGATTTCGTCTATGAAAAGTATCACATCTTTTCTGGATTTCAATTCTTCCACCAACCTTTTGAGCCTTTCCTCAAAGTCCCCCCTATACCTCGTACCCGCTATTAATCCCCCCATGTCCAAGGAAAGTATCCTTTTACCCTTTAAGGGTTCCGGCACATCACCTTTAACTATCCTTTGAGCCAAACCCTCAACTATCGCCGTTTTACCAACACCCGCATCACCTATTAAAACCGGATTGTTCTTGGTTCTCCTCGTTAAAACCTCTATTACCTGCTCTATTTCCCTATCCCTTCCTACGACGGGGTCAAGTTTTCCCTCCTCCGCCAACTTTGTTAAATCTACGGTAAATCTCTCCAAAGCGCTCTTTTCCTCCTCCTTTAAATCCTGCAAATTCCCGTTCATTTTCATACCCCCTGTTTTATAACCCAAAATTTGCGATAAGATTTTACCGGCAAAACTCCCATTGCTTATAAGGGATTGTATAAAATCCGCCGTATCTATATTGCTAACGGAAGATGATGCCACGCTATCCAAAGCGTTTTCTATAAAATAAGACCAAATGGGTTCCGCATCCCCTTCAAGGTTTAACTTCCTCAAAACCCTCCTCGCTATCCTCCTCGGGTCAAAACCCGACAAACGCAGGTTTTCAAAAGAGGCGGATAGTTTATCGTATATATCGGCGAGTTCGTATATAACATCCTCCGAAACCTTATTCTTTAAGTTTTTATAAATCTCTTCCGGAATACTAACCACATCCTCCTTATAAAACCATTTGGGTCTTCCAAATGTCTCACCAAAAAACTCGCTCAAAATCCTCTCCCATTCCCCAAAAAATTCCTCCTCTATGCTCGGTGCCCACCTCTTAACCCTCAAAGTTATGGTTTTACCCTTTATAGGACTTGCGGCCTTTTTTACCAATTCCCCAAACTCTTCTGATATACCGAGGTTTCTAAACCTATCATAAACCCTTTCAAGGTATTCGGTATAACTCCTTTCAAAGTTGTCCAATTGTGACCACACCCCTTCAAGAACCCTATTCACCTCCGATTTTGCGGCCTCAAAAGGTATCCTATTCCTTTCAAGGTATTTTGCAAAAGGGTCATCCTTGTTTTCAAATAATGCCAAAAGGAAGTGGTCGCTATCCACATAAAAATCTCCCCTCCTTTTTGTTATTTCCTTTGCGGATTTTAAATAGTTTTCCAGAGCCTGTGAAATCGGCTTACCCTTCCAATCCATAAGTTTGAAATTCTAAGTCCGTTTAATTTTTGGTAAATTATAAACCTCCCAACCTTATAATACTTGGAAAAGGAGGTGAAATATGGCATATGTAATAACGGAACCCTGCAAAGGCGTTAAATCTACGGAATGCGTTAATGTTTGCCCGGTAAACTGCATACATCCCACACCCGATGAGCCGGATTTCCCAAATGTGGAACAACTCTACATAAATCCCGATGAGTGTATAGAATGCGGGGCATGCGCATCCGTTTGCCCCGTAAACGCTATATTCCACGAGAACGATGTGCCCGAGCAGTGGAGGGAATACATTGAGATAAACGCCCGATATTACCGCGGTTAAGGGTATTACGATTTGGGGTGGGGGTTATTATGCCCTCACCCCTTTTTATTTCGGTTTTATAATACCCGCAATGGGAACATTCGTTATACTACTTATAAGCCAAGGTAAAGGGGAAACCATAAAGAACGCTTATGGGCTGTTTGGGAGTGGGTATTACGGGTATCCTATGGGGAGTTATGCGGCGGGTGGTGGGGGAATGGTAGCCATAGGAAACTGGTTTGAACCCTTAGCCTTCTTGGTTACCGCCCATGGTATATATTCCCCCGACAGTTCCATAGGAGCGGCCATTGATTTTTCCATAAGGGGGGCCATACTCGGACAGAGGAAATTTAGGCAAACAAACGGGAATTTTGCGTATTTATCTTTTGGCTTGGGTGTTTTCGCACTACCGGGCACTTTTGTTGAAGGATTCAACTTTTCCAAGGTAAAACCCGATATAATTTTGGGTTTGGGCTTTGAGTGGGCTTTAAGCCCGGAAATCTCCATATTGGGCCAGGTCAGATATGATATTTTGAGCATAATAACTTACAAGCAGAATGTTGCAACGGGGCAGTTGGGGTTTCTGATATATGGTAGATAAAAAGGAGATAAACCTCCCCTACTCATTGGATGCCGAAATGGCAGTATTGGGAGCGTGTTTTTATTATCCAAAACTTTTAAACAGGGCGATAATGGAATTATCGGAGGAAGACTTTTACGATGAAAGGAATAAAACGATTTTTTCCGTATTAAAAACCCTTAGCGATGAAAATCCCACCGTGGATTTTACATTGTTTATTGATTACATTTCAAAAAGGGATTTGGTTGAAAAGTGTGGCGGGGAAGAATACCTCGGAAGGATCATAGACATTGTAAATGTTGCAACCGGCGAGGTTTTGTTTGAAAAGTATATTTCAATAATCAGGGATAAATCCATAAAGCGCTCCATTATAAACGCTTTTAACGATGCGGTGAGGATGGCTTATGATGACAATGAGGATGCCGAAAAGATACTTGATAAGGTTGAATCCATAATTTTTGATATAAGGACGAGGGGTTTAAGGGTTTCGGATTGGAAAAGCATATCGGATATAGTTAGGAATATACACGGCACCATAGATGCCAAAATGGAAGGTAGGATCACATCGGGGACAATACACACTGGATTTTCAGAAATTGATAATATAATCGGTGGATTTCAACCGGGTGAATGGGTTATTTTGGCGGCCAGGCCTTCGGTTGGTAAAACCGCATTCGTATTAAATATACATAGGAACTTAGCCCTTGAAGGGATACCAACTGCCATGTTTTCCTTGGAAATGTCGGCGGAATTAATAGTTATGAGATTGTTGGCAATGGAAAGCAGGATTCCCATGAGGAGTTTAAAAGAGGGAATAGTCCCGCGGGAAAATCTTATGAATTTAACCCGTGCCGTAGAAAACATTATGGAAATGCCCATATATATTGACGATACGGGAAATATGGATATATTTGAACTCAGGAGTAAGGCCAGAATAGCCGTAAAGGAATTCGGCGTGAAGATGATTTCCATAGATTACTTGCAGTTGCTATCCTTAGGGGCGGCCGCTTCTGTAAGGAAAATGTCAAGGGCGGAGGAATTGGCAAAAATATCAAGGAGCATTAAAAGCCTTGCCAAGGAATTGAACATAACGATAATAGGCCTATCGCAGGTTACACGGGAGGTTGAAAAAAGGGCGGAGAAAAAACCCCTACTATCCGACCTAAGGGAATCCGGGGCATTGGAACAGGATGCGGATATAGTTATATTCCTTTATAGGCCGGATAAAGATGATAAAAACATAGTTGCCGTGGATGTGGCTAAAAACAGGAATGGGGCACAGGGTGAAACGAAATTGTTCTTCCAAAAGGAATATATGAGGTTTGAAAACCTATCAACCGGTGAGGATTATATAGAGGAGGATGACGATATCCCCATATGAAAAGGTTCTTAGACTTTATATTTTTGGCGAGGCCAACACTGATTTTACCGGGTTGGGGGTTTTTTTTGTTGGGATACCTGCATTCTTTAAACCTAATGGAGGACTTAAAACCGGCCATCTTTATACCTTTAAATTCAAAGTTTTGGATTGCATTTTTATCCGCAACCCTAATCAGCGCTTACATATATGTAATAAACCAGATATTTGATGTGGAAAGCGACAGAAAGAATTCCAAGTTGTTTATACTTCCAAAGGGCTATATATCCATACCGGAGGCAAGGATATATTCCGTAATTCTACTGATCGGTTCCATTATCTTTGGTTTTCCCGTGGGAATAAATTATTTAGTCCTTTTACTCTTCGGTTTTCTGATAGGTACATTGTACTCTTTACCCCCTTTTAGGTTTAAGGGTAGGCCTTTTTTGGATATGTTTTCAAACGCCGTTGGATATTCCGTTCTTAATCTTGGAGCCGGGATAGTGGCCGGAGGTGGGGATTTTATGGAAATATTAAAAACTTTCCCACCCTATTTTTTTGCCGTTTGTGCCTTATACCTAAACACAACAATACCGGATATTCCGGGTGATAGATCGGAAAACTTAATAACCACAGGGGTATTCTTAGGGGAGTTTAAAACTTCCGTATTGGCATCGGTAATGGTTTTAATAACCTTAGTGCTATCTTGGAATAACACCTTTATGTTTTGGGTTTCGTTGGTTTCATTACCGTTTTATGTACTATCAGCCTTAAAAAGGGGAGAGGAGTTTTACGCCAAGGTTTCGTATAGAATTTCTGGATTGGCATTCACCCTACTACTCATAATAAAGTATCCCCTCTTTCTTATACCCTCAATAATAACGCTCTTATCTTTAAGGCTTTATTACGGTTTGAGGTTTGGGATAAAGTATCCATCCCTCCTCGGAAGATGAACATCGTTTTATCTTTTATATTCTCCCAATACGAGATTTCCATTATTGACACCCTAACAAATATGCTTTACAACGAAAGTTTTGATGAGTTTGAGAGTTCTTTGAAAATGTTCTACGGGAAAGTGGATACAAACATATTACGGTGTATAAAATTGGGTTTTTTGGAATTGTATATGACGGATAATTCCACGGATTACAGGTATGGGGAATTTGTAGCCCTACTGGATACATTAATGAACCTTCCACAAAACAATACCCAAAACAAACTTTATGTGGCGGTATCCTCCGCTGTGGGTGCGGTTTTTTACGGTAGGAGGGGAAATATAACCAAGGCCATATCCCTAGGTAATATATCATTTAACCTGTTTAACGAGATATACTCGGAAAACCCGGATGTGTATGATGCTTATTTACCCATGGGTATTTATCACTTTGCCATGGGATACCTAAGTAGGTCCTCATCAAGGAAGAAAATGGGAATTAGTATGGTAAAAGAGTCCGCAAAAAGGGGGATATTGGTAAAACTCCTATCTTATGCCGCCCTCGTTTATATGTATGTTTTTGATAAAAAACCCGGCTATGCCGTGAATTACGCGTTGAAAGCGTTGGAACTTTACCCGAAAAGCAGAACTTTCAGGTGGATATTGGCTTACGCTTATAAAGAGGCGGCCATGTATAAGGATGCCATAGGGATGTATAGGGAAATTTTGACGGATTTAAAGGAAAGGAACCCAAACTGTAAGGTTTGCTTGGCGGAGGTATATCTATATCTGGGGGAGAGTTATAAGGCTTTGGGAGACGGGAAAATGGCCCAAAAGAGTTTTTGGTCCTCCCACTACTATGCCAATTCCGAGAAAGATCCGTACAGACAAAGAAAGGTGAAGGAAATACTTAAAAAACTCGCCAAGTATGGAATCAGAGGCTAAAATCCTTTTTGTTTGCGATTTTTATCCCAATAGGTATAAACCTTATGAGGGTGTATTTTTTAAATACCACGCTTTAACCCTATCAAAAAAGTTCAAGGTTAGGGTGCAAACGCTTATAAGGTTAAACAGGTTTGGATATGAGAGGTGGAAGGATGGAAATGTTGAAGTTGAGGCTTTTATAATGCCTTATAAAGCGGGATTTGGGTTTATATTTTTACCCATTGCGGTATTGCTTCAATTTTTGCTCGGTCTAAAAAACCTTTTACTGTTTAGGCCTCATAGGGTATTACTCCATATGGGTTTGCCACAGGGATTGGCTTTTCTTTGGATGTTTAAGAAGTTTTATATAGTGGAGCATTCGGATCACATATGGGAGGGGTTTAATAAATTTTTGAGTTCCATAGTTTTTACTTTTGCAAAAAAGGTTGCGGCCGTGAGTTTCTGGCAGGCTGAAATGATGGAGAGGGTATTTTCAATAAAGCCCTTTGTTTTGGGAAATCCATTACCGGATATCCCGTTTAAACCTTCTTCACGAAAAAATATGATTTTGTTTGTGGGTACTATTACCCCTAAAAAAAACCCAATTGTGGTTTTGGATGTCGCGGAGGTTTTAGAAACCTTAGAATTTTACTTCATCGGTAGAAACTTTAACGATGATTACTTTGAAAGTTTTTTAAAAAAACTCGGAAAAACCGGTAATGCAAAATACTTGGGAGCATTAACACATGAGAAAGTATTAGATATTTTGGGGGAATCTACGATTTTGGTTTCAACAAGCATTAATGAAACATTTGGTTATGCCATAGCAGAGGCTTTGGCCCTCGGAAAACCCGTTGTATGGTTTGATAGCGGCGGTCCAAGGGATTTTTTAAACGGGGAAAATTCTGTCTTGGTAAAGAGGAGAACACCCCTTGCCTTGGCATGTGGGATACTGAAATGTTTGGAAAAAATCAAAAATGGCGAGTTCAAGCCTGAAGAGATAAGGGGGGAGATATACAAGAAATACTCCTTTGATGCGGTTTTAAAGAGGTATATGGAGTTTTTGGATTTAACGGATTTTTAGGGTTGAAAGGGCGAGGAGGGAAAAGAGTAGGGATGCTATCCAAAACCTGACCACTATTTTACTCTCTTCCCAACCCAATTCCTCAAAGTGGTGGTGTAAGGGTGCTCTCTTAAAAAACCTTTTTCCCCCCGTAAGCTTAAAATATCCTATCTGGATTGCCACCGACAGGGTTTCGGCAACCAAAACACCCCCGGCAATTGCCAATAATACTTCCTGTTTTGTTAAAACCGCCAATGAGGCCAATGCACCCCCTAAGGCCTGCGAACCCGTATCCCCCATAAATACCTCCGCCGGGTGCGCGTTATACCACAAAAAGGCTATCATAGAACCCAAAAATGAAGACGCAAAAACGGCAAGATACCCGGCATTTTGAATATAAAGCAGGTTTAAATAGTTTGCGAATTTAAAGTTCCCTTCAATATAAGCCACTATTCCCAATACAGCCATAGGGAATATAACTACACCCGTTGCGAGTCCATCAAGTCCATCGGTTAAATTTACACCGTTAGAAGTCCCCGCTATTACAAAGGCCACAAACAAAAAGTATAAAATCCCGAGGTTTATAAGAAAGTTCTTAAAGAACAAAAACTGAGTCAAAAACGCCTTATCGCCAAAAATATATACCGCCCCAAAAGAGAACAAAACACCTAAGCCCAACTGAAATAATAACTTATAAGTTTTCCTTAAACCCCCTTTCTTATCTTTTCTTTTCAGCTTTGATATATCGTCCCAAAAACCCATTGATCCCATAACAAATGTAGCAATAACCGCCAAAAGGACCTCTAAAACGGGTTTAGCCCATAAAAGGGTGGATATTAATGCGACGGGAACGAATATCAGGCCACCCGATGAAGGTGTTCCCTCCTTCTTTCTGTGTCTTTCCGGAACATCCTCGGAAACCCTTTCATAAAATTTATTTCTAAACGACTTTATATACCATCCCAAAAGGAAATATGTTAAAAGGAAGGAAAATATGAAAGCAATTGCCGAGCGGAAGGTTAGGTAATTGAAAAGGTTAAAGATTATATGTACATCCCTAAAACTTGCGAGAAAGTCGGCTAACAAGTGGGTATAATAAGGCCGGTTTAAAATAAAAAAGGGCCCCCGAAGGGGCCCCATATGCTAAACCATATTAAAGCGTTATTTTACGATGAAGCGGTCTATAGTTGTCCTGTTTCCAGCCTTTACCCTCACTATATACGCACCCTTGGGCATATCGGACAGGTCAAACCATAAGTTCCCATAATAATAACCTTTATACAGGTTCTTAACCAACCTTCCGGATGGCGAGAATAGTTCAACGCTAACATCGGATTTATAAGGTATATTCACCATCAGTTGAATACCCTTACCCGTGCGGGAAACCGTCAACCTCGGAGGAATTACATCCTTGAATGCTTCGGATACATCCGTTGAGGCGTCAAGCCCAACTATGGCAAAAGTTACAACTTGTGAACCCCCGGAAGGTATGTTGAAAGGTCCGGCGGAAGCCATAACCGACCAGTCATCGGCCGAAGAACCGGATGGGAATGAAAGAGTTCCGTTTAAGAACTTCCACTTTATTGTATCGGGTGTTCCGGAATATACATAAGTTGGGTTGTTTATGGCGCTCAGGTTTGCCAAGGATGAAACCGGATCCACAAGGGCAACACCCGCACGGTAAGGATAAGAGGAATGATATACATAAGCCAGTTTCAAGGATGTATCTATTGCCACATAGTTTTGGTTGTATGTGCTTGCGGTTATATCAAAGTCGGCAAATACGCCTATATACACATTGTTCAAAGGTGAAGTTGAGCGGTTTACCAACTCGTACCTCAGGAATACCCAGTTCGGCCTGTAAGATTGATGACCGTACGCTTCAAGTCTCAATTCAACACCAAATGGCGTCGGATGCCCGGAATCGTCATACCCAGCGGCGCCGTTTTCATCCCCAAACATAGGTGTTGACCTTATAAATCCACCGTAATATCTTGATATATCTCCCCCGTCATACCAACCATCTGGAACATATGTTCGGGAATTTCCAAAGGCCACGCCGGCGTAATACAATAGATTTGCCGAGGTCTTGGGATATTTGAACCCCCTTGCCCTCGTCGTATCTCCGTTATGTGTTCCTATTCCACCGGGTTGATCTACGGGAATCCATAGGGCTGCTGTGCCGGTATCTATTACGAATACATCAACCGGGCTTCCTATGGTTAGCGTGAAGTTTAGGGTATCGTTATAACCACCACTGTTTGCGGTTACATACATATCAAAATTCACGGATAAGCCAACTGGAGCACTCGGGGATACGCTTATTGTGAATACATCCGATGTGTTGGTTGCGGAATCGGAAGGCGAGATATTACCATATACCGCGGAGTTATCAATTATCGTTATATACGGGTTTGATGTGTATATAGTTGCCTGTGTGTTGTTCGCCGCTCCACCACCCGAATTCCTCAGCGTGATTATGAGGTTAACCGTTTCGCCGGGATCGGCTATGTTGTTGTTATTCCCAGCCGCGTCATCAACAAACACCCTGGATATGCCGATATAAGGTACGCTTGAAGAAGGCGTATTTTGAACCGCTCTTAAGGCGTTTAATCTACCCCAACCGCAGTTGTTGTTGGGTATTGATGAACAATCCGGAGCAGGCGTATCGGCATAATCCAAAAGTATGTTATACACCTGCGTAAAATCAAGTGTCGCGTTCTTCTGAAACATTAAAGCTATCGTTGCCGTAACATGCGGCGCCGCCATTGAGGTACCACTCATATTGGTGTAAGAGCTTGAACCATAAGAGGAATAGACATTTACGCCGGGTGCGGATATGTTGGGTTTGTAAAAGTTCCAATCGCTCCTAGGCCAATAGGATGTGTTGTTCCAGGGGCTTTGGTTTGGCGCAGGGCCCCTTGAAGAGAAGGAAGCAATACGGTCGGTATTATCCGTAGCACCAACACCTATAACCGTCGGGAAATTGCCCGGAGTACCGGCCGTCCCAGAACCCGGACCGCTGTTCCCTATGGAAAATACGGGTATTATGTTAGCAGTCCTCCAAGCCATAACATCGTTCCAGAAAGTCGCATCCGTTGTTGCGGTGCTACCCCAAGAGTTATTAACCGCCACAATATTAACACCGCTATCAACCTTCCAATCAACTATCCTCTGGAACCCGTTTCTTATAATCGTTGTGGTTGTTGAACAGGAACTACCCCCGAATATCCTAACCATGGCCAATCGTGCCCCGGGTGCAACACCTATGTCGTTTGAAAATGATCCAAGACCATCACCACCTACCATTGTTCCAGATGTGTGCGTGCCGTGATAGGAACACCCCGATCCATCCGTAGGCGTTGAGGAACCACCATAAGGGTCATACCACTTTATAACCTTACCGTTTAGTGCTGGGTGTGAAGCCATAACTCCCGAGTCCATTGAACCTATTATAACTCCCGTTCCGTCTATGCCGTAATAAGCCCATACGGAATCCGCCTTTATCTTATCAACACCCCAGGCCACGGCATCGGGTTTTATATCGCTACCGTCCGAGGGTTTTGCGAATAGATATATAACCTCCTCCTCGTATATGTATGTTATGTCATCCCTTGCGGCCAAAGACCTTATCTGTTGAGGCGTTGCCTCCACGAATATCTCATTGCTTATCCAAAATCCCTGATAGTTGGTTATACCGAGCGACTTTATGTGTTCTATTACGGGTTCTTGGGTTCTCTTTGCCAAATCCTTTACATATGTGAATATGCTTTTTAGTGTTTGGGTGTTGCGTTTGGGGTATTGCCTCATGAATTCCTCGTAATCCGGTTGGTCTTTTAACACGAGGAGTACCCTGAACTTTTGCTCCGGAGGCGCCGAATTTAACTTCGCCTCCAATTCCGGCTGCAACTTCGCAAGTGATATTACCCAAAGCATGATACCTAATATTCTATGGAAGAATTTTTTTTTGTCAAGTCGCTTTTCCCGTGTAAAATATATGCTTTATGAAACCTTTTACTGTAAAATATTTTAAAAGCAACTTTTTGATTAGATTGTTGGGACTTGATTTTAAGGATAGGTTTTTAACGGATTTGAATAACCTCTTGGCAACCATAGAAAATCCGCAAGAATTATCGCGATCGGATATAGAAAATTTGCTTCAAAAGTACAATCTATCGGCAAAGGACTTGAAATCCCAGAGGATAAAAAGCCTCTTGAAAAAACCACTTGAAGATTATATCCTTTATGTTGTAAGGGAAGGGGACTTTGTCAATAGTATGCAAGGTATTCTTCACTTATTGGATGTAATGCAAATATCCCTTGAAGATGTTCAAGATATAGCGGAAAAGGCATTGGAAATTATGGTGATGAAGGTGGCGGAAGATTTGGTGCTTGATGAAAGTGAAAGATCAAATTTGGAGGCTTTGATAAAAACCCTTCGCATACCCGATAAAAGGGTAAAGGGGATATATTCATCGGTTGTGAAAAGGGTTGTTATGGATTACATACAAAAGGCTACACGGGATGGGAGTTGGTCTCCTGATGAGGAAGGGGTTTTAATTAAATTTGTTAATGATCTCGGTATAAATCTCGAGTTGGATGAAGAAACCAAGGAGATGTTGGAAAGACTGAGATTTGTTTGGGAAATAGAAAATGGTATTTTACCGGTGGTGGATGCAGATGTTAAACTTAGAAGGGGAGAGGTCTGTCATTTCCGCGTAGGGGCAAAGTTATGGGAATTAAAGAGGAAGAGAATATCCCGTGGGTATGCAGGACCAAGACTCACTTACAGGGTTGCCAAGGGGTTATATCTATCTTATGGTGCATATAAGCCTCAGGCTGAAATAAAGGAAGTTTATGAGAAGGTTGATGAAGGGGAACTGTACCTAACCAATAAAAAAATTCTCTTTGTAGGAAAATATAAGTCCATATCCCTTAACTTGAACAGGGTCATAGACATAGAGAGGTATATAAACGGCGTTGCCTTGTACAAGGAGAGTGGGAAACCCCTTATATTCACATTCCAAGAAAAGGATGTTGATAAATTCATCCTAATATTTACAGCAATTTGGGATACAGCGTTATAATATCCGCTTTAAAGATGTCGGGGAATAAAGAATTAGAGGTACTTTCCGGGCTTTTAAGGGGAATTTTTGTTGAAAAAGTTTTCCCAAACCT
>CAYRSH010000007.1:0-16477 GCA_964426895.1 uncultured bacterium | reverse complement strand
TGGGAGAACACCTTATGACCTTTTATGCTACGGTAAGGTCAAGGGAAAAGATTTTAAGGTATTTATAAACAACAAATTGGGTGATATAGAAAGTAATGCCCGCAACGATGTAACAACATATAATAACCTTTTGAGGTTGTATTTGGGTATTTCCAAGCAAAGGTTGACTTCAAAAGTGGTTATTGATAGGGATTTAATTTATAGGCGGATTTCCGGTGAGGAAATAGTATCGTATGGTATATTTGTTGTGGATAAAGATAAAAGGGGAGCAAACTTTTTCCTCTTGGAAGAGATTCGGGATGAGTTTTATGTCAACCCAAGGAATGCGATGTTTCAGGTGAAGTATAAACCTTTAATCGGGAAACCCATTGACCATTATTCCTTTTGTACAAAATTGATTGATGCGGTTTTGGAATCCCTAAACAGAAGTTTAGAAGCGATAGAAACCGAACTCCTCGTTATAAGCAATTTAAAGGAACAGTTGATGAAGATTAAGAGCCATGAATAAGATAGGGTTTGTTGAAACGCCTATTGAAATAGCGAGACTAATGGTTGAATTATCCACAGTTCCAAAGGATGCCCCCGTCCTTGATACCGGTTGCGGTAAGGGAGTTTTCCTCCAAGTGCTGAGGGAAAAGGGGTATAAAAATGTCTACGGAATAGAGTTAGACAAAGGGTTGTATAACTACTGCCAACAAAGGTTTGGTAAGGACTTTACAATTATACCGGGAGATTTCTTAACATACGATTTTGGCCAAAGGTTTGACCTGATTATTGGAAATCCCCCATATGTGCATTTCAACCGATTACCTTTAAAAATGGCAAATGTGGTGAGGGATATAATAAAAACGGCCGAGGGGGATATATATTATGCCTTCATTATTCGTGCCATTTCCTTACTCAACGGGGGTGGGGAACTCATATACATCGTTCCATATCACTTTTTCTACAACACATATGCCAAAAATGTTCGCGAGGCTTTGTTGAGATACGGGAAAATTGAAATAATAATAGACTTGGATGAAGTAAGGTTGTTTGATAAGGAAAACCCCGAAACGGTTATATTTAAGTTTAAAAAGGGAGAATTTTTGCCAAGCAATGGAAGGATTAAACTTTTAAGGGTAAAGACGAGAAAAACTAACGCCTCGGAAATATATCAAAAGGCAATAGATTCATTAACAAAAGGGAAATCCAACGAACTCTTTGATTTTTATAAGATACCACATTTTTTGAACTCCGAGCCTTGGTCATCTTTTGTTTTTGATATTCCCGAATTTCCATCGGTAAAATTAAAGGATATTGCAAAGGTTGGAGTTGGTTTGGTTTCCGGATTTGATGGGGCCTTTGTTATAAAAGGGGATGTTAAATTAAACCCAGAGGAATTAAACCTAACAAAAAGGTTTGTAAAGGCAAAGAATTGTAAAAGGTTCATAATTGATGGGTTTGAAAACTATATCCTCATTGATGATACCATAAGGGATGAAAACGAATTTAGGACCAAATACCCAAACATATATCGCAAAATTTTACCCTTCAAGGAAAAAATGTTAAAACGCTATTTACCAAAAGGAAAGAAATGGTTTCAATGGCAGGCTTTGAGAAATTACGGTTTTTTAAGGGAAAACCTGGACAAAAAAAGGATATATGTTCCAACATTGGATAGGAAACCCTACAACAGGTTTAGTTTAGGTGATGGAAACCTCTTACCGGCCGGTGATGTATTGTTTATACAACCGTATGATGAGGAAGATTTATACTTCCTACTCGGCTACCTTAACGGCGAATTTTTTAGGATGTATTACCTTTCAAGGGGTGGTAGGAGGGGGGGAAGGGTATCCTTTACCCAAAAACTGCTTGAAAATTCGGAAATCCCTTTGTTTTCTCTGGATATAAAAAGGAAAATCACCCAACTTGCCCTTGAAATCGTATCCGGATTAAGGGAAAACAAGGATGTTTCCCACATTGAACGGGAATTGGATGAGATAATAAACTCGGCAATTATGGAACAAAGGTTTTCCCCCCTTAGAATTCACAACCTATGAAAATCGTTATAGCACACGCTTACAGGCTTCCGGTGGGGAGTTTGGGAGGGCAAATATCCCATATGGAGGCTTATGACCTTTTTAAAGCCGTTGCCGAATATGTTTTAAAAAAATCTGGCATTGATAGAAAACTTGTCGACGGCATTGTTGTTGGAAACATAGGGCAACCTTCGGATCATCCAAATGTTGGAAGGAAAATCGCAAGGGAACTTTTGGGTGATGATAAGTGGGGTTTTGTTGTGCAGAGGAATTGCGCTTCGGGAATACAGGCGATAACAACCGGTTATGAGATTATAAAAAACGGGGATGCACAAATCCTTTTGGTTGGAGGAACGGAAAGCATGTCAAGGGCACCTTATATACTTAAAAAGGCGAGGTGGGGTTATAGGTTAAGGCACGATACCCTATACGACGGTTTGTGGGAGGGTTTAACGGATCCCGTTGTTGGCCAACTTATGGGTAGGACGGCCGAAAACCTCGTTGAAAAGTATAACCTGAGTAGGGAGGAAATGGATGAGTTTGCCGTAAAAAGCCATCAGAAGGCCTATAAAGCCCAAAAAGAGGGTTTATTTTCTCCGAGGATAGCACCCGTTGAGGTGGATGGAAAGGTTATTGACAGGGATGAGGGTATAAACCCAAACCTTACCCTACAAATAGCCGCAATGTATCCCGCTATATTTAAAGAAAACGGAAAGGTTACTCCCGCTTCAAGTTCTTCAATAAACGACGGGGCAGCCGCAATGCTCCTTATGACCGAGGAAAAGGCGAAGGAGTTGGGTATAAAACCCGATGCGGTTATACTCTCTTATGGTTATGGTGCCGTCCATCCCGCTTATATGGGTGAAGGGCCAACATGCTCAACACCTATAGCACTACAAAGGGCAAACTTAAAAATAACCGATATAGATTACTTTGAGGTAAACGAGGCTTTTGCGGCCGTTGCAATAGTTGATAGGAACATCTTGGGAATACCGGACGATAGGATGAATGTTTGGGGAGGTGCAATAGCCCATGGGCATCCCGTAGGGGCTACTGGTGCCATACTAACCGTTAAAATGATCGGTATCCTTGAAACATATAACTCCAAAAGGGGGCTCATAACCCTTTGCGTTGGTGGAGGTCAGGGGGGAACCCTGATAATTGAAAGGTACGAGTAGTGTCGGATACCCTGTTGGTATTAACCCTTTTAAGGTTGGGTGACGGTGAAATGGCCTATTTGGAGGCGAAAAGGACAAAAAACAACCTATACACCGCAAAGGCTCTGGCTTTAAAAGGCGATACAAATGAGGCAATAATGCTTTTAACGGGTGAAACCTGCGATGAGAAGAGGTATAAACTCGTTTTAACGGTTGCCAAGTTTATGCAAAATACCGCATACGAACTTTTAAACGATAGTACCTGCTTTTCCGAAGAGGATAAAGTCCTTGTAGACGCGCACTTTTTAAGGTTTGGCGACCACCCCCTATCGGATACTTTAAGGGGTATGCTCCCAAAACTGTTAAACCCCTCATTGGCTTTGGTTATCTCCTTAATTCCCGGTATGGGTATGGTTTATGCCGGAAGGCCTTGGCAGGGGATAAAAACATTTTTGGCAAATGTTGTGGGTATAGGGGGTATAGTTTATTCAATAAAGAACAAGCACTATGTTGATGCTGCGGTATGGTATTTTTTCTGGGAAAACAGGTTTTACTTTGGCGGTTTCCAAAACACATTAAATGCGGTTTGGGAGGAAAATACGGAGAGGTTAAGACCGTATTTTGGGTACATACAAAAGAGGCTTGAAGGAGGTGTGAGGTGATATACGAATTTGCGGAATTCCTTTTAAGACTCGGTATTTTATCTTCTTTGATGGGTTTGGTTTTTTCGTTTTTAAACATACGCGTTGCTAAGGTTTTGATCGTTGTTTTGTCCTTTACCGTATTTATGGCAAACGCTGTTCTGCTATACGCCCTTATCTCATCCGATCTTTCCTTGATTTATGTTATAAACTACACATCCAAAGACCTTCCCACTTTTTATAAATTCACCGCTTGGTGGGGTGGTCAGGCGGGTTCCTTAATGTTCTGGCTTTTTATTTTAAGCGTTTATTCCCTTTGGTTTTTAAAGCATATGGAAAGTAAATACTCATCATTTTTAGTTTTCATGACTTTCGCCTTTTTCCTTATAACCACAACATACGCCGCAAATCCTTTTGAAAGATTACCGATAAAAATGCCGGATGGTAGGGGATTAAACCCATTACTGCAAAACATCTGGATGGCCGTACATCCCCCATTGTTATACTTGGGTTATGTTGGTACCACATTCCCAGCCGCCCTATCATTTGAATCGGCATTTAAAGGTTTTAACCGCTTTGGCATAGAAAGGACGAGGGTTTGGACTATAATCTCTTGGATGTTTCTAACATTGGGGATTCTCTTAGGTGGTAGGTGGGCTTACCTTGAATTGGGTTGGGGGGGATATTGGGCTTGGGATCCCGTTGAAAACGCATCATTTTTCCCGTGGATAACATTAACGGCTTTAATCCATACCTACTATTTAACCCGCATGGGTTCCCATAAACTTTGGTTTTTCAATTTGGCATTTTTGAGTTATTCCCTTTCAATAATCGGTACATTTTTAACGAGGAGCGGCGTAGTTGAATCCGTCCATGCCTTTACCTTTTCCGATATAGGTCATTATTTCTTAACTTACATAGCCCTTATCCTCGCGATATGGCTTATTGCAAACCTTGGGATTTTCCGCTTTCGTACGGATAAAAATTACAAAACATTTTCAAGGGGTTGGTATTTAAGGGTTTCAAACTATGTATGGGTTATTATTTTGTTTGCGGTACTCTTCGGAACATTTTACCCACTGATAACCGAACTCGTATTCGGTGTTCAGATGAGTTTGGGAAAGGATTATTATACATTTGCCACATCACCGCTGTTTGCCTTAGTCGTACTCCTTTCCGTATTGGCCCTCGATTCCCCTTGGGACAAACCGAAACTATCCATAAAAACCCTTTACCTCATAACATCCGCAATCCTATCCGTAATCCCCATATTCTTTACGAAAAACCCCTATCTTTCAATCGGCCTTCTTGTGGTCATATATGCCCTATTACATATCGTGGAGATAATTAAGAAAACCTCCTTATACCTTCCTTCAAACTTGGCGCATCTCGGTTTGATAATAACATCCCTCGGCATAGTCCTCTCTTGGAACCTGGGGAAAAAGCACGAGATGCCTTTTAAGGTAAATGAAACCAAAAGGTTTTATTTGTTTGAACTAAAACACTTGGGGTGGCAGGAATATAAGGGTAAAAACTACGATGGGGTTTATGCGGTTTTGAATATAAAAATGTTTGGGCGAGAACTCGGCGATATAAGGGCGGAGAGGAGGCTATACAACCCATCGGGTGAGGTGACATCCGAGGCGGGAATCCTTCCAATACCACCCTTTGGGGATTTGTATGCGGTTATACAGGGGGCGGAGGACGATGGGACTTTTTATTACGAGATTTATTTTAATCCCGGGATACAGTTGGTGTGGATAGGCCCCTTAATTATAGCGTTTGCGGGGTTGATGGGGGTTATAAGGGGGTTTAGGAGGGGAAATTCATCCGTATAATATTCCGTCGTGTTTTTGAATAACGAGTTTTGGAGTATAGTTTTCTTAATAGTGGGGACGGTTTTAATCATTTTGGAATTCGGTCTTCCCACAAACTTTGAAATGTTCGCCTTTGGCTTGGGATTTTATACGCTTTCCGCTTTAACATTTTTTGGCGTAAATATCTGGATACAGATACTATGTTTTACGCTTGTGGTGGGTTTAACTATTTTCATCGCTTATAAATTCGTCCGCAAGAGTACCGAAAGTGCACAAGATTTTTCACCCTTTGCTTTAAAGGGTAAAGAGGGTAAAGTTGTCTTAATAGAGAACGATAAGGTTATAGTTAAGGTTGATGGGGAGGAATGGTTGGCGGAAAGCAAGGATATATTGGAAGTTGGAGACACCGTGATCGTTGTGGATATAAAAGGGGTTAAGCTTATAGTTGAGAAAACAAAAAGGAGGTGAATATGGGCGCCATAATTGGAATAATAGTAGCAATAGTTTTGCTTTGGCTCGTTGTATCTTTTATTACTGGTACCGTAATAATCATAAGACCCTATGAAGCGGGTGTGATTGAAAGGCTCGGTAAATACCATAGAACGCTCTATCAGGGTTTGCACTTTGTAATACCATTCCTTGATAGGGTTATAAAGGTTGATCTCAGGGAAAGGGTTGTTGATGTTCCGCCACAAGAGGTTATAACCAAAGATAATGTTGTTGTAACGGTTGATGGCATAATTTACTACAAGATTTTAAAACCGGAGGATGTGGTTTATAAAGTGCAAAACTTCCAAGCGGCGGCCATTGCTTTGGCGCAGACAAATTTGAGGAATATAATAGGCGAACTCACCCTTGACGAAACCCTAACGAGTAGGGAGATAATAAACACAAAACTCCGGACGGTTTTGGATGAGGCTACGGATGCTTGGGGTGTTAAGGTTACGAGGGTAGAATTAAAGAGGATAGACCCACCAAAGGATGTTATGGACGCCATGCACAAGCAGATGAAGGCGGAAAGGGAAAAGAGGGCGATGATTTTGGAAGCGGAAGGTTTTAGGGAATCCCAGATAAAGAAAGCGGAAGGAGAAAAACAGGCGAGGATATTACAGGCAGAAGGTATAAGGGAATCTCAAATATTGGAAGCGGAGGGTAAGGCAAAATCAATACAATTGGTTGCAGATGCCGAAAAGTACAGTATAATAGCGAGGGCGCAGGGTGAGGCGGAGGCTATAAGGACAGTATTCGGAGCAATAAAGGATATTCAGCCTACAAGGGATGTTTTGATGATACAATACTTTGAGACTTTAAAGAGAATAGCCGAAGGGCAGGCCTCAAAAATCTTTTTCCCGGTTGAACTTTCTTCCTTGGCCTCCGCCGTTGGAATAATTGGCGAAGGCTTAAAGGAGAATAAGGGGGAATAAAAACACCCTTATAATACCCATTACGGGATAAGTAGCAAAGGAGGTAGTGATGTCCCAGATGTACAAAGGTCAGGTGCGCTGGTTCAATCCCAAAAAAGGGTACGGCTTCATAGATATGGATGGTGGTGAGTCGGTTTTTGTACACTTCTCCGACATAGAGGGTGAGGGGTATAAAACCCTTTATGAAGGGGAAGTGGTAGAATTTGAAATAGTGGAAACCGACAAGGGAAAGAAAGCCGTACATGTAAAGAGGCAGCGCAGATAAGGGATTGAACCGATTGGGGTGGGTTGAAACACGCCCACCCCGTTTATGAGAAATATTGTAATAACTTCCACCGTAATGGGGGTTATTTTGGTAGCATGTGGTCAATCCATAGACTATACAAAGGCTAAGTTTGAGGATATTTTCAGGCCTTATGAGGTTAAAAGTGGGTATATAAAATACAAGGTTACGGGCGATGAAGAGGGATACGAAGAACTGTGGTGGGATGGATACGGACTTTATACGCACAAACACCGTAATGTGGTAAGCGTAAAATACGGAAATGTACCAATAGAGGGTTGGGATATTTCAACTCCGGAATACATATACTCATACGGACAGAGGTATAACAAGAAGTTTATCAGGGAAAAACTAACCTATGAATACACACCCGATTCAATAATAGGCTCCATGAGGCCAAACAATTTAATAATGATTTTAAAGAGTAAATGGGAGCGTATGACCCCGGAGCAAAAGAAAAAGTTGGGTCCGACCATAAGTAAGTTTGCCCGGGATTTGCAGTTGGGTATAGTGTATAAGGGGAAAATAACAAAACCCAACGAGTTGTTTACAAAGAAAATAGCGGGTAGAAAGGCGGATGTGTATAAGGTTAGGGAGCAGGATATAAGGTTATTCATATGGAAAGGTATTCCCTTGGGTTGGGAAGTTGTAACTCAAGGTGGGTCATATACCTTAACCGAGGCCGAGGAGGTTAAAGAAAACATTAATGTTCCCGCGGACAAATTCACCGCCTTACAGGGCCCGAAGGTTTTAACAAAGGTATATACCCAAGACTCCGTTGCGGTTCAACAGGAGAGGATATTGATAAACGAATTGCTGAAAACTTACCTTCCCGAACTGTTTGAGGAATAAATTTTTAACAAGTTCCGAAGAAGAAACCCATCTACTTGGTTATTACATCGCTTGTAGGTTTAAAGGGATTAAAACCTTTTTGCTGGTAGGGGATTTGGGGGTGGGTAAAACGGTTTTTGTGAGGGGGTTTTGTTCCTTTTACGGTATAGAATACATAAGGAGTCCCTCATTTCTCGTAATAAACAGGTATAACGGCATAAACCACGCCGACCTTTATAGGGTTGAGAGTTGGGAGGATATATACACATCGGGGATTATGGAAATCCTCGGTAGGGAGATTTTGTTGGTTGAATGGGGGGAAAAGTTATTACCGTTTATAAATGGTATCCCCTACATTTTGATAAGATTTCAATTTATTAATGAGAATACCCGGGAGATTACGGTTGACCGAGTGCCCTCTTAACCCTTTCCAAGGCCTCTTTGGCCTTTTGATGCTTGGGATCCACCTTCAAAGCCCTTTCAAAATATATCTTTGCGCTGTGATAATCCCCCTTGGAAAAGTAATCAAGTCCCCTCCTGTAAAAAGCCTCGGCCAAGGGGTCGGAATTGGTTTTTAACGCTATTTCAAGTTTCCTTTGAACCAAATCCTTTTTTAACGAAAGTTCCTTTAACATTTTTTCGGCGTATTGTTTTAAAGGGACTTTTGAGAACTTCACGGTTTTTGAGAATATGTTTTCCGACAATACAAACCTTCCCTTATCAATGCAAGAATACCCCCCCGAATTCCTCTTTTGAAAGAAATCCAAGAATTTTTTATTAACCCTTATATCCCTTACGGAATTCCAAAATTGTATTTCCCTTTCGAGGCAAACCTTTTCAAGGTATAGGCTGTCCTCTTGGGAATAGTTTCTCATTTGACCCGCACATACCTGCAATGCGTCGTAATAAGGCATTTGAGAAACCTTTGATTTCCAATCGGGTAGGGTTTCCACCTTTTGGAGTAATCCCTGCGATGTATCCTTTAAATAAACCTCCCCATCTATCCTTATGGATGACGGAAAAACCTCTACGGGTATGGGTGCAAAGTTTTCACAAGTTAACATCTTCCCATCAATTGAGCAATTTAATGCGGTTTTACCCAAAAGGGAGTTTAAAAACAACACTTCCTCAAACTTTTCATAGTTTATCACAAAATCCTTATAACCTTCAAAGTTCCCGAGTTTCCACCTTTCCAAGTTTTTTGAGATATGATCTCCTGTTTCCCTTTCCCTGAAGAAAAACCACCAGAAAACCCCCATACCTGCTACCAAAAGGATTACCCAAAGCGAAGTAAAAAGCAAGATTATAAAAGGTCTTTTCATTACACTATCTGCAACATCCTTTCAACGGCCAACCTCGCCCTTTCCGCAATCTCCGGGGGAACCTTTACCTCATATATCTCCTCTTCCAAAGTTCTCAAAAGTTTATCTATGGTTATCATCTTCATATATTCGCATATCATATCCTCCCGTAAAGGCCTTATTTCCTTACCTTCCCCCTTTGTTTCCTTTTTTAACCTGTAAATTATCCCTATTTCGGTGGCTACTATGAACTTTTTCTTATCCGATTCCTTTATGTGTTTAACCATTCCCCCCGTTGATAGGATGTGTAGGTCTATTTTCTGCTTTTCCCTCATATACATACAACTTGTGGTACATCCACACTCGGGATGAACCAAAAAATCCGCATCCGGATTCTCCTTTATGGCTTTTACTATATCGGATGGTTTAACCTTTGCATGGACATGGCATTCCCCCGGCCATATGTGTATATTCTCCCTTTTGGTCACCTCCTTAACATACATTCCGAGGTACATATCGGGCAGAAAGAGGATTTCCTTATCTTCGGGTATTGATTGGACGACCTTTACGGCATTGGATGATGTGCAACAGTAATCCGAAAGGGATTTAACCTCAGCGGTTGTATTAACATAAGATACCACTACTGCGTCCGGGTGTTTGGATTTCCACTCCTTTAACTGTTCGGCCGTTATACTGTCCGCCAAGGAGCAGCCCGCATTCGGATCGGGTATTAATACCTTTCTATCGGGTAAAAGTATTGCCGCCGTCTCAGCCATGAAATGAACCCCGCATACCACCACTATTGGGTAGTCCGTCTTTTTGGCCTCGAGGGCCATACCCAAAGAATCCCCAACATAATCCGCAACATCCTGAATTTCTGGCAATTGGTAGTTATGGGCTATTATGTAAGCGTTTTTTACCTTCTTTAACTCCAAAATCCTTTTTTGCATATCCTTTACGGTTTGTAGGTCAATCTGCGTCATAAGGTATGTATTTTAAGGTTGAAAGGTTTGTACTAATTTCTTCAAACACAAAATAAAACACTTTAAGCGGTTAAGTGGGGTTATTATTACACTTCCCGGACAAAACCCTTAAATGATGGGAAATTAAAACACATTGAAATTAAACCCCTTTCACCCTCATAATATCAACACTTATGATAAAGAAGGGTTATACGGATGAACAATTTGAAGAGGCAAAGAGGTTTTTTAACGGTGATGAGTTAAGAACCAAGGTTTTTTTGGATAAGTACGCCCTAAGGGATTATGACGGCAATGTGGTTGAAACCTCGCCGGAACAAATGTGGAGAAGGGTTGCAAGGGAGATCGCATCCGTTGAAAGGGATGAAAAGGATAGAAAAGTTTGGGAGGAGAGGTTTTACTGGATGTTAAAAGATTTTAAAGTTATTCCCGGTGGAAGGATAATGTTCGGGGCGGGTAATCCGAGAAAAGTCACATTAAAAAATTGTTATGTTATACCCATAAAGGAGGACTCAATTGAGGGTATATTTGAGGCCGCAAAGGAAATGGCAAAAACATATTCAAGGGGTGGGGGGGTTGGTATAGACATTTCAATACTCAGGCCTGCGGGTTCCCCCGTTAGAAATGCTGCTATCTTCTCAACGGGTGCGGTTAGTTTCATGGATTTGTTTTCACATGTGACGGGTACCATAGGGCAACAGGGTAGGAGGGGGGCGTTGATGATAACCATAAACGATAATCACCCCGATCTACCCGAATTCATAACGATAAAAAACGACCCGGAGAGGAGAAGGGTTAGGTATGCAAACATATCCGTTAAAATCACCGAAGAGTTCATAAAGGCGGTTGAAAACGATGGGGAATGGGTTATGTGGTTTGAAAGCCCCGAGGTTAAAAGGATAGAAAGGAGAATGCCCGCAAGGGAAATATGGGATATGATAATAAAGAACGCTTGGGCATCGGCCGAACCCGGTATAATCCTTTGGAGTAATATAAAGAAATACGATACGGGTTGGTATTGTGCCCCCGTTATAAGCACAAATCCTTGCTCCGAAATTCCCCTTGAACCTTATGGAGCGTGCAACCTATCAAACATAAACCTCTCATATTTTGTTTTGGACCCGTTTACAGACAACGCCCGCATAGATTACGAAAACCTTGAAAAGGCTTTGAGGTATAATGTGAGGTTTTTGGATAACATAAACGATTACAACCTTGAAAGGGAACCCTTGCCCGGACAAAGGGAGGCATCAATTAGGAGGAGGAGAATAGGTGTAGGATTTACGGGTTTGGGGGATATGCTCGCTAAGTTGAGGTTGAAGTACGATACGGACGAGGCTGTTGAGTTTGTTGATAAACTTTTTAGGTGGATAAAGCACATAGTTTATGATGAAGGCGTTAATTTGGCAAGGGAGAGGGGTAGTTTCCCCGACTTTGATCCGGATAAACACCTTGAAAACCCATACTTTAACGATTTTGACGACGAACTCTTGGAAAAGATAAGGAAATACGGTTTGAGGAATGTGGCATATTTAACCGTTCCACCAGTGGGTTCGGGTTCGGCATTGGCCGGGGTATCTTCCGGAATAGAGCCGATTTTTGCACTGTATTATATAAGGAGGAGTGAAAGCCTTTCTCAGGAGTATTTTAGGGTTTATCACCCTCTGGCAAAGGAATATATGGAAATGTTCGGCTTAAAGGATTTGGAAGAGGACGAGTTTCCCGATTACTTCATAACGGCGCACAAAATAAAGCCGGAAAAGAGGGTTGAAATGCAGGCGGTTATACAAAAGCATATTGATCAATCAATCTCCTCAACTATAAACCTCCCGGAGGATACCAAGCCCGAGGAAATAGGCAAAATTTATTTCTTGGCGGCAAAGAAGGGTTTAAAAGGCGTGACCGTATATAGGGAAGGTTCAAGGGAAGGCGTTCTTATTACAGAAAAGAAGGCCAAAGAAAGGAAAGTTGTACAGGTTGAAGGGAAAATCTTGCCCAAACCCAGACCTTATGTTATGGTGGGGAGGACTTATAGGTTTAAGACGGATATGGGAACGGTTTATATAACGGTTAATGCGGAAAACGGGAACGGTCCAAGGGAAGTGTTTATACATCTCGGTAAATCCGGTTCTTCAATAATGGCAATGTCGGAGGCGATAGGCAGGCTCATATCCTTGGCTTTGAGGAGTGATATATCCCCCGACGCCATTATACACCAGTTAAAGGGTATAAAATCCTCATCACCCGTTAGACAACCCGATGGCACGCTTATATGGTCTGTACCCGATGCGATAGCGAGGGCTTTGGAAGAGTTTATAAAAGGGGGGGATGGAAAGGAAGGGGTGAAGGTTTTTATAACTACAAAGGCGATAAGTGAAGAGGGCGTAAAGTTTGAACCCGAGGTTATTACCGAAGACGGGGATATTTTGGAGGTTGCAGTATGTCCGGAATGCGGTGATAAACTTGTAAATGAAAGCGGCTGTTGGGTATGTAAAAACTGCGGATATACAAAGTGCGATTAAAACCAAAAAACAATCGTTCAGCGGTATAATATCCGGTTATGGCCGCCGTAGGAGTTAAGTTGCAGGAAGGGGAAAATTTTGACCAACTTTTGAGGAGGTTTAAAAAGGTTGTAGGTAGGGAAAACATACTAAACGAGTACAGGAAACATTTGGTTTATGAAAAGCCATCTGAGATTAGGAAAAAACGCGAGGCCCAGAGGTTGAGAAAAATCCGTAGGAAACTCCAAAAGATGTTGGAGGAAGAGTAATGCGGAGTGGTAGGGTGTGGTTTTTACATATGATGGCCGGGGCTATATTGTTTATACTTTTGACGGGGCATATAGCCCTTATGCACTTTTCACCCGGCACGGCCGCACCCTGGAATAGCCCAGAAAATCCTTTGAGTTGGCAAAATGTTTTCGCAAGGACAAAGGATCTGTTTAACGCCATAATCTACACACTATTTATAGGTTTCGGCCTTTTTCACGGTTTTTACGGTCTTTTTGGGGTTTTAACCGAAACCAACACCTTAAGGCCTTATAGAAAGTTAATAGGTGGTTTCCTTTTGATTTTTGGGATTTTACTCTTCCTTTACGGAACCATTACCACATGGTATGCCTTCTTCTATCTCAAATCACCATAGACAGTGTAAATTCCCTAATATCTGCGGGGTATAAAGTTTTATTCGTTGATGTCCGTAGCGAGGATTTTTATAAGACTTTTCCGATAATACCCAAGGCGATAAACCTACCTTATGATAGGATTTTAGAAGGTTATAACCCGCCAAGGGGATACGATTTCTATATCACGGTTTGTGGTTGCACGAGGGGGGGTATAGGTTTAAAGGCGGCGGAATTGTTAAACAGTAGGGGATTTAAGGCGTTATGGTTAAGGAGGGATGGAAAGGAGATTGAAAATAAAGAGGATAATGTTTCTGGCGAGTAGGAGGGCTTCAAACGAGATGGAAGTTTTGCTTTCAAAGGTTTTAAATAATTTGGATTTGGAAAATATGGGGGATGAAGAACTTGATAGGGTTTTAAGTTTGGTTTCCATGAACGATATGGATTTGAGGGATATACTCTACGGATTTAAGGAACCACCCGAAGGTTTGAGGGATTTGGTTGATAAAATCAAAAGGGTTATTGCGTAGGTTTTATCTTTCTCCAAAAAACGAAAAATGACAATACCAAAAGTCCTACGGTTATCACTGCTGTCCAACTCTCCGCCTCCGGAAACTTCCAACCCAAAAAACCTATTCCAATTGCGAACAAAACGCTAACTATCCCATCCCCCGCTATAATTCCCGAAGGTAGAATGTTTTCCCCTTCCCCTATCATCAACTTCGCGATTATGCCCCCAAGCAACAAACCACCCGATAGGTGCAAAGGTAAATACAACCCAACCGCAAACGGTAAAACCGGGATCCCGAGCATATATACGGCTAAGGCTATCATACCGCCTATGTTTATTAAATTCCAATCTATTGAACCCTCAAGAATCCCCTGAGCAATCGTACCTATTAAAACACCCTGAGGGGAGGGTAACTTTTCACTCCCAAAACCGTATATGTTCCCCAATAACAAAACAACCCAGGTGATTACCGCAAAGGGAACAGCTAACCCTATGAATTCGCCTACGAACTGATATTTTGGTGTTGCACCAACGATATAACCGGTTTTTAAATCCTGAATTGTATCGCCCGCTATTGAAGCGGAGGAGGCCACAAAACTCGCAAAGGCTAAAACCGAAACTATACTGTTAAACCCCAAGAGTTTAAAGATTAAGGCGACTATAACTAAGGAGGCTATTGTCATACCGGATATGGGGTTTGAGGATGAACCCACTATTGCTGTTGTGTTTGCCGATACATAAGCAAAGATTATGCCGAATAAATAACCCAATACCCCACCGATTAATCCGAGTTCGGGAATTATCAAACCTGCCAATGCTCCCAAAACCATCCCGGCAAACAACACAACAAAAACCCTTAAATTCCTTAGATGAGTGTATATTTTGAAGATCACCCTAATAAACTCAATTATCCCCCCCACCAAAACAGCCCCCGCACCTATGAACCTTATATATTTACTCCAAATTTCTAAGGGTTCCCCGTTAAAGAAGGGCATTAAAGCCCACCAACCCATAACACCACCCGCAGCCACCATAAGGGATGTTCTAAAACCTATTATAGCACCAGCGCCCACAACTGCCGGGGAAAGTTCAAGTGCAAGGGGCTTGCTAAAAACATTTGAAAAGTGCGAAGACGCCAACAATCCCAAAGATTGTAATGCCCTTATCAACCCACCCGATAAAGCCCCCGCTATAACCAATTTCCCACCCTCTATTTCCTTACTCTTTAAAACAACCGCACACGCCCTTCCTTCGGGAAAGGGCAAACTTTCATCTTCAACGAGTTCCCTCCTGAAAACCATACCGGCTAATATCCCTATGCTTCCACCTATTAAAACCAAGAACCCTATGCTATAAGGGTGGAAACTCAAAGATAGTATAAAAAAAGCGGGTAATGTAAATGCCAAAGCCGCCGCCAAGGCTTCACCGGACGATGCAACGGTCTGAACTATGTTTGCTTCAAGTATTGTACCCCTTTTGTAAAACATTGAAAATATTGCCAACGCACCAACCGCAGCGGGTATTGATGCGGAGACGGTCATCCCCGCCTTTAAGGCCAAATAGGCGTTTGATACACCAAAAAAGATACTTAAAAAGGCGCCGATTATTACGGCAAACGGGGAAAATTCCCTCACTTTTTAAGGGGTTTTATGATATAAACCAATTCCCCCGTTTTGGATTTTATGCTCTTATCCTTTATCCTGAGTCTTTCCAAGGTATAACCGAGGTTGTTTAGGTATTTCCTTACATAATTCACCTCTTCCGTCATAATTGGGGCATCGTATACGATTTCCTCCTTACCCTGCTGTTTCATTATTTGTAGCAATGCCTTGGCCTTGTTTATCGCCCTTCCTATCCTCCTCTTCCTGTAATGCGCTATATCAAAATTAACCCTTATTGTTGGTTTTCTCTTATTCACTATGGCCTTTAATATGTAGTTTAGTTCCCGGAGTATCCTACCCCTGTTCCCTATTAGGGTGCTGTCGAGTTCCTGTATGTCAAAATTCACATAATATCTACCCTCTTCGTCTATGTCTATATCCACGCTTCCCTTCACGCCAAGGCGGTGTAAAAATTCCCTCGCTATCTCATCCAAAATATCAAAATCTTCGGTATCAAGGAATATCCTAATCTTTGCCTTTTGGCCGCCTGTGGGCAGCCTAAGAACCTTATACCTTATTTCGGAAATATCCTTGGCATTTTCTTTGAGGAATTTTTCCAAGGCCTCTTCAACACTATTACCCTCTACATCCACATAACGGGCTCTCATTGGTGGGAATAATAAGGCTGAAAAGTTTGATATTAAGGGTTTAGGGGTAATTAAAAAGTGTTAAGAGGGTGTTTTAACGGTTTAAAAGTCCGTAATTTTTCGGTGTTATAATATACACCAC
>CAYRSH010000006.1:37672-43604 GCA_964426895.1 uncultured bacterium | reverse complement strand
TTTTATGAGTATAAAGGTTTTAGGTTGTACGGTGCAGTTGCGGGGATAAGGATACAAAGGGGTGTTGATAGGTATGCTAATAATAAGGTTTTAAATCCCAAAAACTTCAAGCCGAAAGATTTTTCAAGCGTATAATTCCCTATATGTCAATAAAGCCGTTTTCAGAAGTGGCGAAATATTACGATTACTTATTTGAAGATGTGGATTACGAATATTGGGCACAGTATATAAGTAGGATTTTCACCTTTTCAAGGCTTAGGGTAAAGGATGTTTTAGAGGTCGGTTGTGGTACGGGTAATTTAACGAAATACTTAAAAAGTTTGGGGTATAATGTGGTGGGAATAGATGTTTCAGAGGATATGATAAAGGTTGCAAAGAAAAAGTTGCCCGATGTCCAGTTTTATGTCGGTGATGCGAGGAGTTTTTCCTTGGATGTGGATTTTGACGCAATTGTTAGCACATTTGACAGTTTAAACAACATCTTAGAACCAGAAGAACTGTTTATGGTATTTAAAAACTTTAAGAGGCACCTTAGGTCGGGCGGGATTCTCGTATGCGATTTAAATACAACATATGCCATGCAAACGGTTTGGAATGAGGCGTTGTTTGTGAAGGTTTTAAGGGATGGGATTTACAGTATTTGGAAAGGGGAGTATTTGGGCAATGGTAGGGCAAAATTAACATTAACGCTTTTCGTACCTTATGGCGACAACCTTTACAGAAAAATAGAGGAGGTTTATACAGAACAGGGTTATACTTTAAACCAGGTTAAAAGTTTGCTTTTAAAGGCCGGATTTATAAATGTTTGGGCTTTTGACGAACTATCATTTGAAAAACCCAATGTAAAATCAAAGAGGATAACATACGCGGCAATATGAGGTTGGAAGGTAGGTATTTGGGTATATTGGGGTTTGGTAGGAGTGGAAAATCTTTAAAAAGTTTGATGGATAAAATCGGTGTAAAAACATTCGTATCAGATATTAAAGAAGGGGATGAGAGGGAAAACACTTACAGAATATTGATGTGCGATATAGTTTCGCCTTCACCGGGAATACCTCCACATCACAGGGTTTTGAATAGGGTTGAAAATTCCGGAATTCCGATAATACCCGAATTGGAGATAGGCTGGAAATTCTTAAAGGGTAGGGTTATAGCGATTACGGGAACGAATGGAAAATCAACGACGGCTTATTTTACGCATAAACTAATAAACGGCTCCTTTATAGGTGGTAATTGGGGTATCCCGGTCTCGGATTTGGCATTTAAAGAGGGCATATTTGTTTTGGAGGTTTCAAGTTTTCAACTGCATTACATAAAGGAGTTTAAGCCGGATATAGCGGTTATAACAAACATATCCCCGGATCACCTTGATTGGCATTTAACATTTGAAAATTACTTGTCGGATAAGTTAAAGATCTTTCGCAATATGAATGAAAGGGATTTTTCCATCCTAAACGCCGATGACGAATACTTTGAAGTATGTAGGAAAAACGCCAAGGGTAAGGTTCTTACGGTTTCCATAAATTCAAAAAATTCCGATGTTTTTTATGATAGGGGTTTTATATTCGGTGGGTTTGGAAGGATAGAGATGCCCAAACATTTGCAAACCCCTCCCCTTATATATGACACCATGTTTGCGGTGTTGTCCGCATACCTTATGGGCGTTAGGGAGTTTAATTTGGAAGAATTACAGCCTTTAAAGGGTAGGGTTGAGTTGGTTGATAGGGTTGGTAATGTTGAATTTTACGATGATTCAAAGGGTACGAACCCGCACGCCACCCTATACGCCATTAAAAACTTTGAAAGGGTTGTGTTAATTATGGGAGGGGATAACAAGGGCTTGGGGTTTGAGAGTTTGAGGGATGAGGTAAGAAAAAGGGTAAAGGGGATTGTTGCAATTGGCAAAAGCAAGAAACTCGTAAAGGATACATTTTCCGACATAGTTTATGTAGTTGAAGCGGATGATATGTACGATGCGGTTAAAAAGGCTTATGGTATATCCTCCGGGGAACCCGTTTTGCTATCACCCGCATGCGCATCCTTTGATATGTTTAGGGATTACAAACACAGATCCGAAGTTTTTAGAAATGCCGTAAAAATTTTAAAAATCAACTCAAAGAATTCATAACCTCCGAAAACCTTTCCATAATCCTTTTTCTGTGGGGTTCTTTATGCGGTTTAAATTCCCTTTCATTAAACCTTATATCCTCTCCTTTAAATCCTTTTTTTACAAACCTTTTAATTTGCAATTCCATTAGGGGTTTCTCGGGTAGTGGTGAAAAAATTACCTCTAAGAACCCCTTTAATCTTTTACTTTCCCAAACTTCAATCGGTTTATTCGGGTAAAAGTTGGGGAAGATTTTAAAAATCCAAGAGTTTTTGCAGAGTATCTTTTTATAAACGGCTTTTGTAGATACCGGTATCATTTGTGCCAACTCCCTACAAACATAGTAATCTTCGGGTTTAAACTCCAAGTTGTCTTCCGTTATGAAGAAATTCGGGCAAATTTTTGGAAAGAGTTTAACAAACAACATAACGAATAAGCGACAAGTGTATAACCTTCCCTTTACGCAAACCATTAAAACATCAATATCATCACCTTCCGTAGGGTATCCCGAAGCCACACTTCCCGTAATAAAAACCCCTCTAACAAACGGAAAATTGTATATTAAAGTGAGTGCCCATTTGTATTTCTTAATATAACGCTTAAAAACCTCCCGATTTTTAATAGCATTCTCCGCATACTCCGGTTTTAAAGCGTAAAACCCATCTTTTTCAAATATTACCCTTTTTTCCAATAATCCGTTTAAAGATTCCATTATCTCACCGTAATCCGCCTTTATCCCCAAAAACCTTTTTATTTCCACCAAATCCGAACCCAATTCAAAAACGGATGAATAGGCCAAAACCTTTAAAATTTCGTGATCCAAACGGTTCAAGTTCATATCCTCCTCAAAACATAAAGGGAATACTCCCCGAAATACCTAAAAGGTGTATTGTTCAAAATTTTATCAATTCTCCAAAGGATTTCAACCCTTTCCTCTTTAAACCTGTGCGCCCTATACCATGCGGGATATAGGATAGAATAACCCTTATAAAAAACCACCTCCCAATCCCGAAAATATTTTTTCACATCCCAGTAGGATAATGGTTTACTATCAATCTCCTTATAGGGCGAATATCCCTTCCAACCCTTAACCCTCTCAAATGCCTTTTTAAACCTTAACCTCAAAAGGTTAAAAAATATGTCAAACAGGTAAAACTTATTTACGCAGGAAAAGACTAAAACCGTATCCTTATGCGATATCTTTGATAAACTTTTGGAAAAACCTTCCAAATCATACACCGTATTAACCGCGCCAAAGTATGAATATATCAGATCAAAACTCGTAGGTATTTCTAAGGTTTCAAGGCTTCCGAGGAAAAGTTTTACATTTTTTGTACCTTTTAACCTTTTCTGCGCCTCCTTTAACATCCCTTCCGCAACTTCTAAACCCCAAACCTCGGCATCCTTAAACTCGTTTGTAAAAAATTCCAAGTCCAAACCCGTGCCAAAACCTATTTCAAGGATCCTTTTTGGTTTCCTCTTTAAAAATTTTAAGGTTATCTCTCTAAAATCCCGTCTAAGCCTTTTCAAAACGAAGTTTTCCTCATACCTCTTATCAAACTCCTTAGCATCTTCGCTATAATATTCCCCAACTTTTTTGTAATACTCTTCCATCCTTAAAATTTTAAGGTTGAGGGTTTTCGTTATAGGCGGTTCCGGGTTCATAGGTAGGGAAATAATAAATGTGTTAAGGGAAAAGGGCTTAGAAGTTTTGGCCTATGAGCATAAAACCCATATAAAAGGTGTAAAAACCGTTAAAGGGAGTTTAAGAGGGGTTATTAACCACAACGATTACGATGTTTTATTTCATTTGGCAAAGTTTTCGCATAGTAATACCATTGGGAGGTTTTTAAAATCCTTATGGGGGTATTTTTTGAATGGCGATATAGCAAGGGTTTTGAAGGGGAGGAAACTCGTCTATTTCTCCGGTTCCCTTGTATATGGAGGGGGTGCTGCGGATGAAAGATCACCTATAAAGCCCGTTGGCTTTGCCAGATTTTATTTCCTTCAAGAAAAACCCTTCTTAAACTACAAGAATGCCTTAATTTTAAGACCCGGTTGGGTTTTGGGTGATGGTTCTTGGTTTAAGAGGTTTTATTTAAATGTTATGCTAAGAAAGGGTTTTGTTCCGATTTACGGCAATGGGGAAAACATAATGAGCCTAATAACCCTAAAAGATTGCGCCCTTATTAGCATAAAATTGGCTCTGAATTGTAAAATTGGAATTTATAACCTGTTTTCCGAACACTGGAAGCAAAAACATTTTGCGGAATTGATATCGGACATTACGGGTTTTCCGATAAAAAGGGTGGGGTTTTGGGAGGTTCTAAACCTTGAAACCTGGGAGGCATTAACGCATAGTTTAAAATTGGAAACGATAAGGGAAACCAACCACGGGTTTATACCCATAAGGGAATATGTAAGGGAAATCCTTAAACGATACGGCTTTTAAAACAGCCTTAGAATATTTTTATTATGCTGATTCTGTTGTTTGGTATTGACAAAGGTTTTGTTAGGGAAAGGGGTGAGGAAGTCGTAAAGGTATTTATGCAAACCCTTTTAAGCGAACTTGAAGGCGCTATAAAGGAGAAAGGTTTGGTTGGTGCCGTATCCTATTGTTCCGAAAGGGCATTACCCATAACGGACAGTTTATCCAAGGCTTATAATGTCGGTATAAAACGCACGAGTTTTAAATATAGAAACCCCAAAAACAAACCCGACAAATACGAATCAAAAGCCCTAAAATATTTTGAGGATAGGATGAAAAAAGGGGAAAAACCGGAGTATTACATACAAACCTTTAAGAGGGATGGGAAAACGGTTTATAGGTTTTACAAACCCCTATTCGTAAAACCCTTATGTCTAAACTGTCATGGTATTGACGGGAAAAACATACCCAAAAATGTTTTGGAAGAGATACTCAAAAAATACCCTAAGGATAAAGCCCGCGGGTATTCGGTTGGCGATTTCAGGGGTGTGATAAGGGTGGAGTTTGTTGAATGAATTTAGTGGCATTGTGCATAAACGCCGAAACCCTATATGTTGAAATAGCAGATGAACCTTATGAATTGCAAAGGGGATTAATGTATAGGGATACGCTACCGGAAAATCAAGGTATGCTTTTCATCTTTCCCTATCCACAAAGGTTATCCTTTTGGATGAAAAACACATATATACCCCTTTCCATAGCATATATTTCCAGTGATTGGAGGATATTGGAAATATACGATATGGAGCCCCTAAACGAAAGGCCAATAATGTCAAAAAACAGGGTTCAGTACGCATTAGAGGTTAATAGGGGATGGTTTAAGAAAAGAGAGGTAAAAATAGGGGATAGGGTTAAGTTTCCCTGTGAGTGATCAAAAACTCCCAAAAGATGAGATATTGAGGGGCAGAAAACTCGTAAAATGGGCTTTTGAAAACGGTAAAACCGTTTATAAGGATGATTTCGTTATTTTAAGGTTTTGTCCTTATAAGGAAAAAAGGGTTTTGTTTGCGGTTGAAAGGGGGGTAAGAAAAGCGGTTAAGAGAAACAGGATTAAAAGGCTTTTAAGGGAATACTATCGTAAAAACAAAGAAAGATTTGCAACGGGTATATGGATATTCATAGGGAAGGCGAAACTATTGGAATTAAAATCCCACCAGATAAACATCCCCACAAATTCCATTTCACCCTTATAATACTCGGTAAAGGAGGTGAAATATGGAAAAGAGGCAAAACAATGAAGAAAGAAGGGTGCCGAGGCTTTCCGAGAGAAAGCCTTATGAAAAACCCGCAATACTGGGTAGAAGTATGAGCAAAGGGGGGAATATACTTATAACCAG
>CAYRSH010000006.1:31102-37572 GCA_964426895.1 uncultured bacterium | reverse complement strand
CCCGTAGTTTTTAAAACAAAAGTTTGGAAAGACTTTTATTTATTGATTGGTTAAAAGGTCTTTTTGTTATATGGATGGTTCCCACCCATGCTTTTGACGGTTTGTTTCCATATTTTTTAAAAAAAACGGAGTTATATCAATCAGTGGCGTTCTACAACGGGTTGGTGGCTCCCGCATTTTTGCTATCCTCGGGGTTTTTAGCGCTATATACTTTTAAAAGGGATAAGTTTTTCAAAAGACTTAGGAGGGGAATTGAACTTATGGCGTTTGGTTATGCTACGCAATTACCTTTCGGATCCTTTACAAAAACCCTTGAACATATATACCTTTATATTCTCGGCAAATCTCCGGAATTTTTTGAGCAGTCTTTAAGAACATTTCAAAGGGTTGAAATTTTAATATGCATAGGTTTTGGGGCAATAGCCATTACCTTAATCCTTTATTTTGTGGAGGACAATTTTAAAAGGCTTTTGGTGTTTTTAATCTTGGCCTTTTTGGTATGGGGAACGAGCCCTATAATAAACAAATACGGGGAAAAATTACCCATGTTTATAGCCCCATATTTCACCTCTAAAGGCTCCCTTTTTCCGATATTTCCATATTGGGGTTATATGTTTTTCGGTAGCGCTTTGGCTTCGGCATACCTTATGGATAAAAGGGCTTTCTTTTTAATCACACTAATACCCATATCCTTTGTTTTCCTCAATGTCTTCTTTCACTTTCCGAGAATGGAATCCCACCTGCCATATATACTGCTAAAAACGGGGGTTCTTTTGATAATCTTATACATCTTAAAATACGCCAACGATGTCGGTTATAAATTTCCACTTCTGGCCATGTTGGGAAGGAATTCCCTTTTATCGTATGCCTTTCACAATACGATAGTTTACGGTTCCCCGTTTACAAAACCCCTAAGGTATTATTACGGGTACCAATCTTGGGAAGGGGGTTTGATTTTGGGAGGTTTTTTATTAATACTCACTATAATTTTTATATATGCCTGGGAAAAGACCCGTAAAAACTATGGCCAATTACCAGCAAGGAAATTTTGGGAATTTGCAACATTGGTTTTTGTAATATCGCCTTGGTAGTTCCCCATTAGAATATCCGCTATGCTCAAAGATAAACTTTTTTCCATAGGTGAAGACATATTAAAGGTTGCCGAAAACGATGGAACGGAAGTAATGGTTTTCGGTGAAAGGAGTAGTTTGATAAGGTTTGCAAAATCCCGAATCCATCAAACCACAAATGTTGAGGATATAAGGGTCATGATAAGGGTAAGGTTCGGAAAGAAAAGTGCGGTTGTAGGTTTTTCCTTTAAGGGTGAGAGAAAGGATTTGGTGGAAGCCGTAAAAAAAGCCGAAAACATAGCAAAGCTATCACCCGAAAATCCCGACCTCCCGGAACTACCGGAAGGGATTTCCATAGAGGCATCCTTGGATTATTTTGATGAAGATACGGCAAACATAAAGGCCGGGGATATACTCGGCATTGCGGGTGAGTTAATAAAAGATACGCCAAAACCCTTTGAGGCCTTTGGTGTGGTGTCGGGTGGGAGTGCGGAATATGTATTTTTAACATCATCGGGTTTTAGGGGATACAACTATTTGACGGATGCCCATATAAAGTACAACCCAATTTATGAAACTTTTAGTTATATCGTTCAAAAATCCGCAAAATCCTTTAAGGAATTGCGCGTATATGATGTTATGGAAAGGGTGGAGGAGAGGTTAAGGTTTGTTTTAAATCCCGTTGATGCAGAGCCCGGAAAATGGACGGTGATACTTGAACCGCTAGCCCTTGAAGAGTTGATATCGTACCTGAACTGGGTGGCTTTGTCCGGAAAATCGGCCGTTGAGGGTAGATCCCCTTTAAAGGACAAATTGGGGCAGAAAATCTTTTCGGAAAAAATAACCCTACTGGATGACCCTTTAAACCCAAGGGGGTTTATAATGCCTTTTGATTTTGAGGGTAGGAAGAAGGGTTTGACGCCTATAATAGAGAAGGGAGTATTCAAAAACTTCGCACATGATAGTATAACCGCAAGGAAAATGGGTGTGGATTCAAACGCCTGCGCGTTACCCTTTACAAACCACCCCCTATTTACGAATATTTATCTTAGGGGTGGGGATACGGATTATAAGAATATTGTGGAGAGTACGGAAAAGGGTTTGATAATTACGAGGTTTTGGTATGTTAATCTTGTTGATGTTCAAAGTTTAACATTTACGGGGATGACGAGGGACGGCGTATTTGTAGTGGAAGACGGTAAAATTGTGGGTAGTATGAAAAATATGAGGTTCAACGAGAGCCTTTTCAACGCCCTCAATAATGTTTTGGATGTTTCAAGGGAAGAGGAATTGATGGGTGAAAGCACATGGTACGATACCCACTTTCCAAGGGGAATGATTTTACCAACGGTAAAGATAAAGGACTTTAACTTTTCTTCACCTACGAGTTTTTAACGGTTATCACCTTCCCCATTGGTTGCGAATTTTTTAAGCAGGGGATAAAAGGCGTTTTTACAACCTTCTTTTAAAGCATCATCCTCATCCTCATAAGATTGCCCGTACGCCGTAGCCACATACATAATCCTACCCGTTTGAACATCTATAATTTTTACACTAATCTTTGATGTATAAGCGTCAAAGTCCCTACCGGAGGAAATCTTCTCGACGAATGCTATGAGGTTTGCACCGAGGAGTTTCCCAACCTTAACCGCGGTTTCCTGGTCCACCAGCCCCGAATGGGAAAACTCTTGCTCTTCCAAAATCTCGTCAATTTTCTGTCTGTCAATTACATCAAATTTCCCGGTCTTCAAAAGGTTTAGAACCGCTTCGTCGTATAATACCTGATCTTTTGCGAACACCGCTATGGTTTTTATTGTATCAAATGTCATCATCGGTGATATGGTGTAATCAACGGATGAAGAACGAACCTTATCCTCTACCGAAGCGCATGAAAGGGCGACTAAAAGCGGTATAAAAATTAAAACCCTACGCATAAGCGGAAATTTTAAGGTAGTAATACGGATAAATCCAATGAGAACACCAAAGAATCTTACAAAAATATAAAATTATTGTTTTGAATTGTTTTTCTGGTTCCATTTTCCGCTATATAATTATCACCTTATGATGATTTTGACCTTAATATCACAATGCGCCCCGGTCCCCGCGGGAACAATTGTAATGTTTGATGGACCTCCACCCGCGGGTTGGCAAGTTTTAACCGATTTTCATGGCAGATTCCCCCTTGGAACTACGACTTATGGTGGTACCCTTGGTGGAACCACAAGCCATACACACACGATAAGCGGTACAACATCTTCCGGCACCACAATTCCCAATTGTGGGGGGGTAGACTGGGGTATTGACCCTATGGATCCCCATACCCACACATACTCAACAACTACAAGTTCCGCAAATCATATACCCCCTTACAGAACCTTTATATTTGCGAAAGCCCTTGTTGACTTTACATATCTGCCACAAAATGCCGTGGTTTTATCTTATATGGCTCCCACAAGACCCGAATGGAGCGATATAACATCCACGATGGTTGATAGATTTCCTATGGGTGATAATACCACACCCGGATTAACGGGCGGTACAACTTCGCACACGCATACTTATTCCGGGACAACATCCACCGATGCCTCTTCCTCTTCCGATATAGCGACTGACGGGCCCACATACCAAACCCCTTATAGACAACCCCATTCCCATACTTTTTCGGGTACAACTTCCTCGGCAGACCATATACCCCCTTATAGAACTGTAAGGTTTTGGAAGGCCATTACCGAACCCGCGCGAGTAGAATCCTGTGCTGTTATATTTATGTTTGATACGCTACCTCCCTGTTCCTACTTTTCTGTGGATCCGAATTTCAACGGGAGAATACCAAGGGCCAATACTACAACCGGTTTAAACGGGGGTTCATCCACGCATACACATACATACAGCTTTACCACTTCAACATATTATGGTCCCTTTGTATGGACCGATGGTGCGGTATCCAGCCATTTGCCGCACGGACACGATCATACGGGTTCGGGTACAACCTCTTCGGAAAACCATATGCCCCCTTATAGAACCGTTATATTTGCAACTTACTGCGGACCTCTATCTTACGAAGACCCCGTTGTGGTTGAGGAAAAGGGTATAATAAATTGGGAAGGTAAGTATTCCTTTAAAGTATATAACTCCACGGGTAGGGAGGTATTAAGGGGTGAGGCTTTTGGAGCGGTTAAATTATCAAGCCTTCCCAATGGGGTTTATATAATCCTTTTGGAAAGGAATAAGGATAAGAGGATTTTAAGGTTTGTAAAAAGGAGGTAAGGATATGATAATGGTAGTACTGGGTATAGTAGAAGCATGCGGAGATATAGGGGTTTTGAGCCCATTTAGTGCCAAAAGGGGTTGTTGTGGTTCGTCTTACCAAATAATGCTTGATTCTTCAAACATATCCTCACTCGCCAAGTACCCCTTTGGTGCAAACCTCTGCGCGGATATGGACACTTCCGCTTCCGTAATATTCATGGGTGTAGGTGGGGGGATACGCGTTTACGATATGACAACCTTATCCCTCATATCCGAGATAAAGACCAACGGGGTAGTTCTTGATATATCGGTTCATGGAGATTATATATTTGTAGCGAATGGTTTAGAAGGATTACTCATATACGACATTTCAACCCCTTCTTCACCCACCTTGGTATATTGGTATGATTCCCCGGGATACGCTCGTGCTTTGAAAATTTCGGGAAACTATCTGTTCTTAGGAGATGGTGAATTTGGTGTAAAAGTTTTTGACATTTCAACTCCCTCTTCACCCATATTACTGGGTGCCGTTTCTACAACTGGGGATGTGTCGGATGTGGATGTTTACGGTAGTTATCTCATAGTTGGTGAGAGCTCCTTAGGGATAGAAATTTTTAACCTTTCCGATCCATCCTCGCCCGTAAAGGTTAGCGAAATAACGGGTATAGGTAATGTAATGGCTGTAAAAGTTTCGGGGAACAATTTGTATGTGGCTTTGGGGACGGCAGGGTTAAAAGTGTATGACATCTCTGACCCTTCCGCACCCTCTTTGGTTTCAGGCACAACCACGCCTTACAAATACACCGATGTTGAGAAGGATCCATATCTCTATATAGCCGGTATGATGGGAGGATTGGAGGTCCTGGATCCAGTTTCTCTAAGCGTACTAAATTCTGTGCCCACATATAGCACCGCCTACAAAGTCGTTAAAAGGGGAAACTACCTTTTGGTATCGGAGGATATAGGAGGGCTTGAAATATTTGACATCACGGATCCGTTAAACCCTTCTTTGGTTTCCTTCATAGAGGCGGAGGGATGCTTCTACGATGTAAAGCCTTATGGAAGCAAGATTTTTGCGGCTTTGGATGATAAAGGTGTTAAAGCGTTTTCGTTAACCATACCGAATATTAGCAAAATTACCGAGAATGGGGAAAGTGATGCTTTTGAAGTCTTCCCATACAACGGTTATATATTTGTGGCGGCTGGCAGGTTGGGGGGTTTAAGGATCTACGATACCTTATCTTTAAATCTCGTGGGATATTATGATACCCCCGGAAGCGCGGAGGGTGTTTTTGTTTCCGGAAATTACGCGTTTGTAGCCGACGGGCTTTACGGTGTTAGGATTATAGATATAAGCGATCCCACAAATCCAACAGAGGTAGCGTATTATGATTCTCCGGGAGAGGCCCATAAGGTTTTTGTTGATGGAGACCTGATGTTTGTGGCCGATGGTTCTATGGGTTTAAGAATAGTAAATGTTTCCGATCCGCTATCACCTATTGAAATATCATATTACGATACTCCGGGTAATGCTAGGGGTGTATATGCCCTATATCCCTATGTATTTTTGGCCGACGGGGGGGCAAGCGGTATAAGGGTTATAAATGTTTCAAATCCATACGCACCTTTTGAAATAACTTCATACACAACCCCGGGAGAGGCAAAAAATGTTTTTGTCAAGGGAAGCTTTGTATATGTTGCCGATGGGATAGGTGGATTAAGGGTTTTAGATATATCTTCTTTGCCCACAGTTGCAGAAGTTGGATATTACGATACCCCATGGTCATCCCAATCCGCTTATGTAGATTTAGCCAATAGGATTTTTACGGCTGATTTATCCTCCGGCTTCTTGATACTTTCCTTTTCCAATTTTACCGGTATAACCGAAACAAATCTTCCGGATTTCGTAGGTTTAAGTGGTGGAAAAGGGTATATAGACCTATTCATTACATCCATAAATCCGGGTAAGGCAAGGGTATCAATATATCAAACTTCGGGTAGGAGAGTGTATTTGCGGGAGTTTCTCGTAAGAAGGGGGGCAAATAACATAACCCTCAAATTTAACGGCAAAGGCATATACATTATAAAGGTAAGTCTTCCAAGCGGTAATATCCGCACCGGCACCGTTGTAATTAAATAAAGGGGGGTAGG
>CAYRSH010000006.1:0-31002 GCA_964426895.1 uncultured bacterium | reverse complement strand
TTCCAAGCGGTAATATCCGCACCGGCACCGTTGTAATTAAATAAAGGGGGGTAGGTATGAAAATGGGGATATGGATACTGTTGGTTTTTGTGTCCTGCACATTAAAAGGAAGTAAAAATAGCCTCCGCTTGGAAACGCACACAGAAATCCCGAAAAACGCCTTTGAAGTTTTTAACAATTTTGGGTGCAATAATTGCCACACCATGCCCCCCAGCGATTATACCGAATACGGAAAGGAGATGTTAAAGAAAGGCTTTGGATGCATATCTTTGCAAACCTTGGCGAAAAAACACTCGCTTTATGGTGAGGCTAGGAGGGTTTTTATAAAGAACGGGTGTGTAAAATGTCATAATCCCGATGGGAGGGGTGTTGGGGAAAAGAATCTTACAGGATTTGGGTTAGAAGTTGATAAAAGGGGGTTAGGATGTGTTGGAACACTTAAGGTATTATCGGGAGAAAAACGATAACTTTACCAATCCTTTTTATTGAAAACGGCATTAGCCAAAAGTATCGGAACTGCTATCCATAAAGATATTGATAATAACGCTAAAATTATCCCGACTTTTCCCCTTAAAAATGTTTCAAACAGCGCCCCGGTATAACCCATAAGTATTGCAATATCCATACTCCTAACAACCAAGATTCTCGCAAGGTCTATAGGGTTTAAAAGTATTAAAGGTATAATCGCTTTTTCAACCGGATAATCCCGAAATGAAAGGGATATTCCGAGGATTAGGGCATCGTATATCAAGGTGAAAAAAAGCCATATACTTATTACAAAACCAACACCCACAACCTTGTCGTCGTTTAAAATTCCAAATAACAACGCCAACGGGATAGATACCCAACTGATAATTAGACCGGAAATGTATAACCATATGACATAATCGTATGCCCATCCCCTTACAATAATTGGTAAAAGATAACCGATTGTCCAAGAAACCGTCAAAACAAAAGACGAAGCCAAAAACTTTCCCAAAAACACGCTCGTCCTACTCAAAGGATAGGATAAAAGCATCTCTATAAACTCCCTACTGTTGTAGTAATCCATAATGGTTAATATCATAACGATTATGGGTAATAAGAACACCACGAGGCTCAAAACCGCCGAAACCGTCTTTGAAGGATCACCCGTGAAGAAGGCAAAACCGGAAGTTAAAAGAAAAATAAAGAGTGTATATACCCAAATTGTAAAACTTTGGAAAAGGTTTAAAGTCTCGTATTTAAATATTTTTAACATCGTTTAACCTCGCAACAGCCCTTTCAAGCGTTTTTTCTCCCGTGATTTCCTTCAACCTGCGGACATCCCCGGTATATTTAACCTCGCCTTCAAAGATGTATGTTATGTTATCCGAAATATCCTCAACAGTGGGAATTAAATGTGTTGTTAGTATAACAGCGGCTCCTTTTTCCTTTTTGGAAATTATCTCTTCCTTCAAAATTACGGAAGATTTTGGATCAAGGGATGCGGTGGGTTCATCTAAAACATAAACATCCGCTTTTATACTCAGGCATAGTGTTGCGCTTACCTTTTGTCTCGTTCCACCCGAAAGGGTTTTTATTGGACTGTTCCAAAAGTTTTGTAAAGAAAACATCTCTATATATCTCTCCGGTTTTTCAACCATATCCCCACCGTATATATCAACCAGCAGGTTGAAAAGGTCTTTTGGAGTTAAGTTTTCCGGAAGTTTTGGTATTTGTGGCATATAACCGATTTTTCTCCTATACCCACTTTTACCCACGATATTCTCATCCCGAAAAAATATTTTACCGGAAGAAGGAACGACTAAACCCAAAAGGCATTTCATAAAGGTTGTTTTCCCCGAAGCGTTGGGCCCCATTATTAAGCTTATTTCACCCCTTCGGAAAACCAAGTTTATGTTTTTTAGAACCCATTTCTTTCCGTAAAACTTGTTTAGATTTTCTACCCTTATTATTTCCATAGTTTATAACCTCCATAGACGGCCTTTTATCCTCCACAAGGGAAGGGATTATAGTGGGGAAAAATTTTTCAACATTTTCCAAAACCTGCTGTAAGGGGCTTTTTAAAAGTATTGATATTGCTGGAACTATATCCATTATTACGGAAAATAACTTCACCAACCTATGCGGTACATCTCCAAATCCGTCCCTATCTATGTCATAACCGTCATATGTGTTGTAATAGTTTTCTTTAAACAAAACCTCTACAAACCTGTTATTTACCGAAACATCAAAGGAATTGCCTATAAAGTCGTTGTGTATTATCGTGTCGTTCAGAGAACTCGCCCAAATTTTTAACGCATATCCGTTGTTTAAAAACACATTGCGTAGGATTTTTATACCGTTTGCGTTATCAAATAGTATCCCTACGGTGTTTTTGTAGAATGTGTTTTCAAATATTTCCCCGTAATAAACATCCTTTAAAAGTATCCCATAACCCGTACCCCCCCAATGTTTTTCAAATTTATTGTGGAATATTTTGAAACCCTTTGAGTACATAACTGCAACCGCACCGTTTTCATAAAACCGGTTATCATAAATCTCGTTTCCGTTTGAATACATAAAATGCAAACCGTATCTCGCATTTTTAAAACTTATATTGCTCCTAATGGTTGAACTATCAACGAATTCAAAATATATGCCATCCCTATGCCCCGTTATGGTGTTGTCCTCTATTAACATCCTTTCACAGTGCCAAAGGTGTATGCCATTTCCCGAATATGTACCTAAACCTTTCACTTCACCCCCGTTTATATAGTTATTCCTTATAATACCCCCTTCCGAATTTTCCCAATACACAGCCCACATGTTGTTCAGAAACCTATTTCCCTCAACCACACAGCCCTTACAGTTTTTCACCCTTAGAGCGGAAAAATCCTTAATAAATCCAAACCTTGTATTTTTAAAAACAAATCCCCTAACTATCACGCTATCGCTTGTAATTATTAGAATCTCATCCTCATTTTTTCCATCCAAAACCGGCCACTTTTCCCCTATTAAGGTTAAGGGCTTATCAATAATGAGGTTTTTAACAAAATAAACACTCCTTTTAACCACAACGGTATCGTGGGGTTTGGCGTTTGATATAACACTTTCCAAGTTGCAACCCTTACATATCCGTAAAAGGGTTAAGACAAAAATCATCTCACCTTACTTTGCTTCCTAATCAAGTCGTTTATTTGAGCCCAGTTCATTAAACTCCCACCGTTTTTATTTAAAAATCCTTCGGCATCTTCGGGATTTTTGAAAGCGGCTATATCGTAAGCCATAGGCGAGTGTACTTTATCGCTTTGTATGTAAAAAGCCTTGGTGGCGTCTATTAAATCCCCGGTTTTATAATCCACCACCAAAAACATCGCGACATCCTTTTCCGTAAAGTTGTTCTCCCAGAAGAAGTTTATTAAACATCCTATATCGTCAAACTTGTAAACCTTCCCGGTTTTTAAAACTATTTCCCCTCCAAACCTCTTGTCGGATATTATCATACGGCAATAATCGCAGGCGTCCTTTCCATAGTTTATAGGTTGGGGCTTGGGAGAACAGGAAAGCGCTAAAGTCAAAAGTAATAAAATCCTTTTCATTTTTTGCGGTATGCCCATAAAATCCCTAAGAAACCCAGAAATGCGGATAGGAATACGGCCAAGCCACCTATATGGGGATAAGCATAGATTGTTATATTCAGCATCTTCTTGATACCTATTAACGGGGGTGTATAATCCGTTCCGAGTTTTAAGGGGGCGTTTGGATCCAAATTATGGCCGTAATGGTATAACCACCTGTAAAAGTCCGCCAAACCGACAATTCCCAAAATTCCCAATATTATTAACCAAAGGGCGGCCAAGATTCTATTTCCTATAACCGATACCAATATCCCAAATATCGCCAAACCGATTATTATAAAAGGCATAAATTTTAATTCCGGAAAGGAATCCGGGTGTATATGCTTCATACCCACATAGTGGTTTAATGTGTTTATGTTATCAAGATTTCCCGTTAATTTGTTGGCGTATATGTGTAGGTATAAGCCTTCGGGGTATTGGGGTGCCGTTATGTAGTAAGACCATATCGGGAATACAAGGGCAACGAGTAGGATTAAGGCCGCCAAGCCTACGGATATACGACAACCCATGTTACATTTTACCGCCATATCACACCTCCTTGTAAAAAATCGGGGGGGGGGTTAACCCCCCCAAGGTTTTACAATTGCCTATTTAGTCCCCACTTTAACTCAACATTCGCGTTTGCGGGCGATACCCTGACATATCCCTGCATTTCTTGATGCAAAGCCGAACAGAAGTCCGTACAATAGAAAGGATACACACCGGGTTCTTTGGGTACCCACCTGAGGGTTCTCGTCTCGCCGGGCATTATGAGTATGTTTGTGTTTTCCGCACCCATAACCGCAAAGCCATGGGGTATATCCCAATCCTGTTCAAGATTTGTCACATGGAAATATACGGTGTCTCCAACCTTTATGCCCTCTATGTTGTCAGGTGTAAAGTGACTCCTTATAGCTATCATATAAACATGGACGACATTGCCCTGCCTTACCACCTTGGCTCCCGCTTCGCTTTTAACGGCATAAGGGTGCTCGTTTTCGTTTAAGTTGTAAATCTTTAAAGACTTATCCTTTACGAGTTCTGCGGGAATTGCTTGGGCATAATGCGGCTCTCCAACGGTTGGGAAGTCAAGAAGCATCCTCATCTTCTCACCCGTTATATCTATTAACTGTGCGGATTGGTTGAGTTCCGGACCCGTAGGCAGATACCTATCCTTAGTTATCTTGTTCATTGCTAATACAAACTTTGGCCACGGTTTCCTTGAATCGCCGCCGGGTATCATTAGGTGCCCTACGCTGTAATAAACCGGTATCCTATCGACGACCTTACACTCTTTCAAGTCTGTCTTTATAATCTCAGAACTTACGAAGCATGATGTATAACCGTATCCCTTCCCATCAAACTCCGTGTGCAAAGGACCTAAGCAGGCCTTAGGCACAAGGCAATGATTTACCGCCTCAAACTTTATTACGGGGATACCAAAATTCTCTCCCTCAAATTCCTTGTTTTCAATTGCTTTTATCATCTTGCTGAAAGAGTGTATTGGTAAATCTGCGGAGAGTTTTCCACCTGCAACTATGTATTCACCGGTGGGGTCAACATCAACGCCATGGGGGGATTTTGGTGTTGGTAGGAAATAAGCCAGGCCCGGGCACTCTTCGGGAATCAAAACCGTTACTTCCTTTTCTATCCTTGAAACCGCCATATGCTTCTTTTCATCGTAATAGTTGTGATAGTAAGTTGCCTGATATTTGTGGCCTTTACCCTGCGCCAAGCATTCCTCCGCCCTCTTCCAGTTCACGGCTAAAATATAGTCTTTATCCTTTTGGGAAGCATTAACCTCTAATAGGGTATGCGCCTTTTCCGTATTATACGATGTGAAGAAGCACCAGCCGTGAGACGGACCTTTACCGCAATGGGCCAAATCATAATCGTATCCGGGAACTAAAATCTGGAATGCTATGGTCATTCTATCTTCACCCTTGTAATTGGGGTCGTTATTAACCTTCACAAATGTTATAGTACCTTTGAAGTTTTCCGCATAAGAGGATATGGGTAAATCAAGGAGTTTTCCCGTTTTTATATCAAAGGGTATGGAAAACCTCGTCCCCATAACAACATATTCCGTATTTTGTGTTATAAAGGGTGAGGAGTGTGCGCCGCCGTTATTCGGTACTTCAAGTATTTCAACCGTTTCAAACTTCCTGAGGTCTATTCTCGCAATCCTTGGGGTGTTGTTCTCGTTTATGAATACCCACCTTCCATCCGGAACACCGTCGGTTTGCGAAAGTTCTGGGTGATGTGAATCACCCCATGGTATAAACCCGTGAGAGGTCATAAGAAAGGCTTTTGTTTCCTCGGAATATCCATATCCATTCCTTGGGAACTGGGAGAATACGGGTATTATCTTTAAGAGCCTACCGGATGGAAGCCCATATACCGCGAGTTGTCCATCAAACCCACCGGAGAGAAAAGCGTAAAACTCGTCATACTGTCCGGGTGGTACATATACGGCCCTTGCCGCATCTCCCATACCTGCCGCGGTCTTCTCCTTGGGTGGGCATCCCAAAAACAGGATGCCCGTGCCTACTATCGCCAGTGCTCCACCTATGAAAATAGCCCTTTTCATAATCCCCTCCTTGTTTTCATTCTTGTGAATCTAAAAGCCTAAAATATTCAAGTATGGCCCTTGCCTCATCTTCGCTAACATTTTGGAAGGTCATCTGGGTTAAATACTCCTCCAAGAGTTTTTTTGCTATTGGGTCCTTTTTTGTCATCTCCTCCGGATTTAAAATCATGTTCATAATCCACTCCGGTGTTCTCCTTTTGGTAATCCCTTTTAATGCGGGCCCCACATACTTTTCGTCCAACTTATGGCAGACGGAACACTTGGTCTTGAAAATTTCCTCACCTTTCTTGGCCAGTTCATTGTCTATTTGCGGTGTCAGTTTTACTTCCTTTACGGGTCCGATGCCTTTATTTTTCATTGGATCTATCTCTTGGGTTTGCTGTACTGTTTGAGTTTGTTGGGTGTTTTCCACCTTTTCCTCCGAACCCTTTGAACCCCCACAAGCCGTTATCAGGACGGGTATGAGCACGGAATTTATGATAATTTGATTAAATAATCTTTTCATAAGCCGATATTATAAGACGGTAAGGTTTCTATTGAAAAGGGAATTTATTGCAAATGATTTGCAACACAGGTTAGAATGTGCGCGTTACCCCATCCAATATTCACCCACGTTTTGCCTATACTGTATAGCCTCTGCTATATGATGAACTTGTATATCCTTTAACCCTTCAAGGTCTGCAATGGTTCTGGCAACCTTTAAAATCCTCGTTATTCCCCTTGCGGATATCCCCATCCTTTCCGTTGCCATCCTTAATATATTTTCCGCCTCTGGTGATAATTTACAAAACTCCTTTATCATTTTTGGCGTCATCCTGCTGTTTGTGTATATCTTATAATCCTTAAATCTTTTCCTCTGAATTTCCCTTGCCCTTTCAACCCTCTCCCTTATATCCTTTGATTTCTCCCCCTTTTTTCCCCTAAACTCCTCATAACTCAAAGGCTGAACGCTTATAAAGATGTCAATCCTGTCAAGTAATGGGCCGGAAACCTTTCCCTGATACCTGTTTATCGCCGAAACGGTGCATGTGCATTGTTTGTTTTTATCCCCGAAATGCCCACATGGGCATGGGTTCATAGCGGCCACTAACATAAAGTTTGCGGGGAATTGGGCACTACCCTTAGCCCTGCTTATCCTAACGATTCCGTCCTCCATGGGTTGCCTTAAAGCCTCCAAGGATTGCCTGCTAAACTCCGGTAATTCGTCCAAGAATAATACTCCGTTATGCGCCAAGCTAACCTCTCCGGGTTTTGGAACGCTTCCCCCACCTATTAAAGCCACCTCAGAAACCGTATGATGTGGTGCCCTAAAAGGCCTAACCCTTATGAGTCCCGAACCCGATGGGAGCAACCCGGCAACGGAGTATATTTTTGTAGTTTCTATGGCTTCTTCTTCGGACATTTCCGGCAATATTGTTGGTATTCTCCTCGCTATCATGGTTTTACCCGAACCCGGAGGACCTATCATTAGGATATTATGGGAGCCCGCAGCCGCAACCTCACACGCCCTTTTAACATAATCCATCCCCCTAACATCCTCCATATCAACATCGTAATCCACTACGGCTTCCGTATTTTCATATTTTGCGGGTTCCACATTCAAATTCCCGAGAATAAAATCAACGACCTCCTTTAAAGTGTTAAGGCCAAAAACCTTTAAATCCTTTAAAATGGCCCCTTCCGCCGCGTTTTGAGAGGGAACTATTAAGTTTAAACCCTCCTCCCTCGCCAAAATGGCAGCCGGTAAAACACCCGAAACCTTCCTCAATACCCCTTCAAGGGATAATTCTCCCATAATCAAATAGTTTAAAAGTTTTTCCGGTGGTATATATCCGAAGGAGGATAAAACCGCGAGGGCTATTGGCAAATCCAAAAGGGAACCCTCCTTTTTTATGCTTGCAGGTGCCAAATTAACCCTAACCCTTCCGGGTGGAAATGGGAAACCCGAGTTTTTTATTGCGGAATGGATCCTCTCCCTACTCTCCTTAACCTCCGTATCCGGTAGCCCCACTATCACGAATTGAGGAACGCCCTTTGCGTAATCAACCTCAACCTCAATTTTTATGGCATCAACACCCCAATGTATGGCCGAAAAAGTCCTCGCAACCATAGGGTGGGAATTATAAGGGGATGCACCCGCTTGAAAATGAAACTTTACAGCCTTAAAATATTTACCTATGAAAATTTTGAAAACCTTATTAACCGCCCTCGGGATAGGGGTGTTTATACCCCTTTATTCTCAGGTAGTTCAAACGGATTGGACGGGTGGGGGTGGCGTTTGCGGAACCGTCCCTTCCTTTGGTTCAACATTTTGCAATGCTTCACCATCAATGTTTTATCTATTCCCAAACCATTTAAGGCTTGTTGGCATTTACAGGGATTTGAGGGAGCATTTGGTTGATAACACCATCGGTGGTTGGGATAACGACCCCGACATAGTTGATTTAGACCTTGATGGGGCAAATGACCTGTTGGTTTCGGATGAAAGCGGGCCAAATGTCGTTTATTGGTATGAAAACTCGGGCTGCGGTTCCTTTACGAGGTACACAATAGACCCAAACATTGCGAGCGTTGATGAGGTGGTTGCCATAGATTACCAGAATGATGGCGATATGGATGTTTTTGCCGCGGCCCATCCAAGTAGCGGAAAGGATGTTGTACTTTATAGAAACAATGGGGGTATGACCTTTACAACCGTAGTTATAGACCCCAATATGGGTGGTTCTTCCGAAGCGGAAGGCATAGATGCCGGCGACCTTGATAACGACGGGGATGTTGATGTTGCGGTTTCATGGCTTGCCGGTGGTCTATGGTGGTATGAGAATACGGGTTCGGGATGGACGAAGAGGATGATAACAAACTCCATAGGTTGTGCTGCTTGGGATGTGGTAATAGGGGATTTCAACAACGATGGGAGAAAGGATATAGCCCTTGCAACCGCTTGCAGGCTCTATATTTTTAGAAACGGTGGGGGTTCCCCCGTTGTGTGGACACCCGTAATAATAGACAATACGCTTAGCAATGGGTACGGTTTGGCCGCTGGTGATATTAACGGGGATGGCAGGCTTGACCTGGCTTTAACCGACAGGGGTGGAACGGGATATGTGTATTTATACATAAACAATGGGGGTTTAACATTCACCAAGCGAACCGTGGATAACAATGCAAATATACCAATGGGGGTTCAGATTGCGGATTTTGAACCTGATGGCGATTTGGATATAGTTGTTGCGTCTTATGGAAACAGGATTATTTATGTTTATGAACAAACAGGCGCATTGACATTTGTAAGGAGAACGCCTACTATAACCAATAGGGATTATTTTGGTGTGGGCATAGGAGACCTTGATGGGGATGCGGATCCGGATATATTGGTTAGGGCTGGTACAACTTCCACGAAGGAAGGCCTGTGGTTGTATGAAACCATATTACAGTATTCCCCGAATGGTTGGCTTGAATCCTCAATTTACGATGCAGGGGTTCAGAGGAGATGGCTTTCGGCAACCGTTGGGTTTTCGGCATGTGCTATGAGTGGCGTTTTGGTTAAACTCTATGTTAGGGCGTCAAAAGACTTGGTTATTTGGACACCTTGGATATTTGTCGGGGATTATACCACTACATCAACATTACCTTTGCCTTCACCCTTCACAACGATAAATTACAGGTATTTGCAGTATAGGTTAGAACTCTATGCATCAAGCGATCAGACGAAAAGCCCGATAGTTGATTATGTTAGGTTTGATTACGACCCCCTTGGGGGAGACGACGAATTAAGCACTTCGGAAAATGTTAAGGATAAAGATAGGGATTATTACGGGGTTTATACGGTTGATGGTAAAAAGGCTCATAATATTAAGAGGGGAATATACTTCATAAGGTTAAATGATGGGAGGGTTATAAAGAGGTTTATCGCACGATAAACTTTGAGGTTAAGGGGTATAGTGGTGGTTTGTGATGTTATTATATACTTTTCAATAACCCTTCCGGATATGTTAAATTAGATAACTCAACGGGGGGTTTGCTTGAATAAGATTTTATAACATTCCAAGCGGATTTTTTAAGGGGATTGCATCCATAATAACGCCACATCGGGAAAACCGTATGTATTTTTGAAGGCTAAAAAACCTTCGTATAATCTCGCCTGTGCTTCCTCTTATAATCCCAAGGCTCAAATCCCGCCTTTAATTTATCAAGCATATCCCTCTCGTAGGTATATCGCTATACGACACCGTCCAATCCCTCCTAAAACCCCGTTAATCCTTTTATCACCGAATATCTTCGGGGTTTCGTTAAAGGGTATTACAAAATCGTAATTTTCAACCTTAAAAATTCTACGGGGGTAGAATACACGACTATGCATTCCGGAGAGTATGAAATAAGGCTTGGGAAGATAAATACCCTAAGGGAACTCGGTGTAAATCCTTTCCCTTATAGGTTTGAAAGGACACACAGGATTGAAGAATTAAAGGAAAACTTCCAAGAAGGCTTAAATGTAAGGATTGCGGGGAGGGTTTTAACAAAAAGGCCCTTCGGAAAAATGATATTTTCGGATATAATGGGGGAGGGGGATAAGATACAGATAATGATAAGGAAGGGTGAAACACCCGAGGATTTCTTTGAGGGACTTGATATTGATAAATTGGAAAACAAAAACCCCGCAAAGGTTTACGAGAAATTTATAGACATCGGGGACATAATAGGGGTTGAGGGAATAACTTTTTACACAAAAACCGGAGAACCCACTGTTCTGGTTAAAAGATTAACCTTATTGGTGAAATCCCTACATCCACTACCCGAAAAGTGGCACGGATTACAAGACCCAGAGTTAAAATACAGGCACAGGTTTTTACATCTAATTTCGAGTAAAGAGGCTAAGGAACATTTTAAAAGGAGGTTTTTGTTTTTAAAGGAAACGAGGAGGTTTTTTGAGGATAGGGGGTTTATAGAGTTGGAAACGCCAATCCTTCAAACCGTTTATGGGGGTGCAACCGCAAGGCCTTTTAAAACCTATTCCAACGCCCTTGATACGGAATTATATCTCAGGATAGCAACGGAAATATCCCTTAAAAAACTCATAGTTGGTGGGTTTGAAAGGGTTTATGAGATAGGTAAGAATTTTAGGAATGAGGGGATAGATGCTACACATTATCCCGAATTCACAGCCCTTGAAGCATATGCGGCATATTGGGATTACAACGATGTTATGGAATTAACGGAGGAATACTTTTACAATATGGTTTTACTCCTCAACGGGAAAAACGAGTTTGTATATAACGGAGAAACCATAAGGGCCGAGAGGCCTTTCAAAAGGCTAAAATTCGTCGATAGTTTAAACAAAATTTTGGGAATTGATGTGCTAAACGCACCTATTGATGAACTTATGAAAATAGCCGAAAAATCCGGAATAAAATTAAAATATCCAACGAGGGCAAAGTTGTACGACAAACTCTTTGACCATTTTGTCGCATCAAAGATAAAAGAACCCACATTTGTAATTGACCACCCCCTTGAATTAACCCCTTTGGCCAAAAGGCATAGGGAGGATGAAAGGCTTGTTGAGAGGTTTGAACTTTTCGTTTGTGGAATGGAGGTTGCCAATGCTTTCAGCGAGTTAAACGACGCCGTAGAACAGAGGAAAAGGCTTGAAGAGGAGGTTGAATTGAGGAAACAAACAAAGGATGAAGAATTGCCGGAGGAGATAGACGAGGATTTCATATTGGCCCTTGAATACGGTATGCCACCTACGGGGGGTCTGGGTTTGGGTTTGGATAGGATATTCATGCTCCTAACGGGTTCCCAAAACATAAGGGATGTTATACCTTTGCCCACTTTGAGGCCTAAGAGGGAATGAAACTTTACAACACTTTAACCGGTAAAAAGGAGGATTTTCAGCCTTTGGATGGGAAAACCGTAAGGGTTTATGTGTGCGGGATGACGGTTCAGGATAGCCCGCATTTGGGACATTTAAGGGTTTTCACCGTCTTTGATACCCTTTACAGGTTCTTTAAGGTTTTAAATTGGGATGTCAAGGCTGTCCAAAACTTTACTGATATTGACGATAAAATAATACGGAAGGCAAGGGATGAGGGGGTTGATTGGAGGGTTATAGCCGATAGGTATGAAAGCGAATACAGGGAGGTTGCAAAACTTATGAACTTTTTACCCATATTCCACCCAAGGGCTACACAACACATACAAGAAATCGTTGAGATGATACAAAGGATTATAGAAAACGGATATGCTTATGTTAGTGGTGGAAATGTTTGGTTTTCCGTTAGAAAGTTTGCGGAGGATTACGGTTATGGTGTTCTTTCAAAGATGTCTTTGGACGATATGTTGGCGGGTGCAAGGGTTGAACCCGAACCCACGAAAAAAGACCCTTTGGACTTTGCCCTTTGGAAGGCGAAAAAGGAAGGGGAACCCTATTGGCCAAGCCCTTGGGGTGATGGGAGACCCGGCTGGCATATAGAATGCTCCGCAATGTCAAGTAAGCATTTGGGATTACCCTTTGATATTCACGGGGGTGGTAGGGATCTGATATTCCCCCATCACGAGGATGAGATAGCCCAAACAAAAGGTGCTACGGGCAAGGAGTTTGCAAGGTTTTGGGTTCATGTGGGCCTATTAACGATAAGCGGTGAAAAGATGTCCAAATCTTTAAAAAACTATTTCTTGGCAAAGGAGGCCTTAAAGGATTTCCACCCATCCGCCATAAGACTCCTACTACTATCCGCCCATTATAGGAACGACTTAGAGTTCTATCCGGAAAAATTAAAGGAATTCTCAAAATCCTACGCAAACCTTTACGAATCTTTGAAGGATGTTAGCGGTGAAAGGGATAAGGCTTTATGGGATGAACTCGTTGAGATTTTAAAGGATGATTTTAATACCCCGGAATTCTTCGCCACGGTATTTAAAAACCTTGAAAGTAAAAATAAAAACATCCTATTCACCCTTAGGGGGTTTTTGGAAAATCTGGGATTTGTATTCAGGGAAACCGGGGAAGACCTCGTCTTGAAAAGGCTTATAGAAATAAGGGATTTGGCGAGAAGGGAGAAAAATTACGATTTGGCGGACAAGGTTCGGGAAATACTAAAACTCGCCGGCGTTGAACTTATGGACACCCCGGAGGGTACAAAGTTCAGGATATTATGATAACTCACCTAAGGTGATAACCCTCAGCCTTTTTGAAGCCATTTTATAAACCTCTTCCATAGCAGGAGTTAAGTGTTTTCTCGGGTCTATTTCCTTAGGATTTTTACTTAAAGACCTCCTTAAACCCACCATAAAGGCCATCCTCAAATCCGTATCCGTATTAACCTTCCTTATCCCCGACTTTATCGCCTTTATAAGTAAATCGTCGCTTAAACCCTTTGCACCTTCCAAACCCAACTCCTCCACAAACTCCCTATAAACCCCGGACGCCCCGTGTAAAACCAATGGTTTTTTGGTTAATTCCCTAATCCTCCTAACCCTATCAATGTCTATATGGGGTTCTCCCTTGAATTTATAGGCCCCATGCGATGTTCCAACTGCAACGGCCAACATATCCACGCCCGTTTTTTCAACGAAATCCTTTGCCTGTTGGGGATCCGTGTATATACCCTTTTCGGCCGAAACTTCATCCTCAACTCCCGCTAAGACCCCCAACTCGGCCTCAACGGTTATACCCAAAGGCTTACAAACCCTTACAACCTCGGATGTTATCCTTACATTCTCCTCATAAGGCTTGTCCGATGCGTCTATCATAACCGATGTGTATCCATATCTTATTGCCAACATCACGGTTTCAAAGGACCTCCCGTGATCCAAGTGTAAAGAGGCCTTTATCCCGTATCTTTTAACCATCTGTGGAACCATTGCGGATATAACGTCTATACCCATATACCTTATGGCGCCCTCGGATGTTGCCAATATAACCGGAACTTCAAGTTCTGCGGCTGCTCTGCATATGGCGTTTAAAAACTCGTAATTGTTAAAGTTTAAGGATGCTATTGCGGTATTCCTTTCCTCGGCGTACCCAATCAGTTCTGCGGAGGGAACCAATTCCCCCTTCATTATATCAAATCCTCTCCACCGTCAACCCTTATTATCGCCCCGGTTATCCAATACGCTTCCGGCCTTGAAAGTAATGCTATTACATTTGCCACATCTTCCGGCGTCGTTAGCCTTCCCGAGGGGTTGTTTTCTTTGGCCCATTCTATCATCTTATCGTGTCCGGGGATCTTCCTCAATGCGGGTGTATCCGTAATTCCCGCCTGAATACCTATAACCCTTATCCCCTCCTTTGCCAACTCAAAGGCCAATTGCCTTATATGGGCTTCCAAAACGGCCTTTGCGGCGGAAACCGGACCATAAGAGGGATAAACCCTGTGTGAGCCCGCACTCGTCATGGCAAAAACGCGGCTATCCCCATCAAACAGACCGTTTCTGTAAATATCCCTAACCCAATAAACCAACGAATTCCCCATAATGTCTATGGTCATTTCAAGGTTTTGGCGATTTACATCGCTTTCGGGATCCGAACCTATATAAGGCTTCAATGTTCCAAATGCCAAAGAGTGTAAAAGTACCTTTATCTTTCCACCTTCGCTTTGTATAATCTCTTTTATACTCTTTATAACCTCTTCCCTTTTCCTATCGTCCGCGGCGTTTGTGTTGAAGAAATGAACCTTTACGCCGAATTTTTTTATCTCTTCAACAACTTTTTGAGCATTCGGTAAGGTTTCCCTCCTATCCAAATGCACACCAAAAATGTTTAAACCGCATTCCGCCAGTTTTATGGCCGTTGCGGCCCCGAATCCGCTTGAAGAACCGAGAATTAAAGCCCAATTCTTCCCATTGTCAATTTTCAATTCCATAGCGGATATTTTAAAGTGGAAGTTTAAACATCGGGGTTTAAGAACACCTTGGATATTACATTTTCAATGGGTGGATCCGTAATACTCAAATCGCTAACGGGCAAATTCATAATTATTTCGCCAATTTTCTTAAAAACCTCATCCCTATTCACTATAAACTTAACCTCAAGTCCCTCAATTTCCCTTATCTCTCCGAGTTTTTTTAACTCTTCTAAGGGTACATGCCTTTTCAGTTCAACCGTTATCTCCTTGTGCGGGTCAACCCTTTCAAGGAGGTCGTATAAATCCCCGTCAAATATGAGATTTCCCCTATGAATAACCATTACCCTGTCGCATAAGGCTTCTATGTCTGCCATATAATGACTCGTTAAAATTATTGTTGCCTTAAACCTTTCGTTGTATTCCCTTAAAAATTCTCTGATGGAAACCTGCGCATTTACATCAAGCCCAATGGTAGGTTCATCAAGGAATAATATTTTGGGCGAGTGTATTAAAGCGGCCACGAGTTCGGCCTTCATCCTTTCACCCAAGGAGAGTTTCCTCACGGGTTGGTTTAGTATATGCGTTATTGAAAGCATTTCCGAAAGTTCATAAACCCGCTTTTTAAAAACATCCTTTGGTATATCGTATATGGCGGCATTTATCTCAAATGTATCCATAGGGGGTAAATCCCAGATTAGTTGTTGCTTTTGCCCCATAACAAGGGTAATGCTTTTCAAAAACTCCTTCTTCCTTTCAAAGGGTTTAAACCCCAAAACATCTATATACCCCGATGTTGGGTATATCAATCCCGTTAGCATTTTTAATGTTGTGGTTTTTCCAGCACCGTTTGGCCCCAAAAATCCCACAATTTCCCCTTCACTTATACTGAAAGATATCCCATTAACCGCAACTATATCCCTATAATCCCTTTTAAAAATCCTTTTTAAACTTTCCAAAAACCCACCCTCTTTGATTGATACCCTATAAACTTTTGTAAGGTTTTTTGCCTCTATAACGGTTTTGCTCATACATAAAACTCCCTCTTCAACTCCCTCGTCATGAGTTCGTATATTATTTCATTCGGTTTATTCTTACCCTCAATAACCCTGCAAACCCCTTCCGTTATGGGCATTTCTATTCCCAATTTATCGGCCTCCCCTCTAACTAAAAAAGCCGTTCTAACCCCCTCCGCAACCATAACCATACCTTTTAATATCTCCTCAATCGTATAACCCTTACCCAACATTTCCCCAACATACCTATTCCTTGAATTTTTTGAAAAACTCGTGGTTATAACATCCCCAAGACCCGCCAATCCGAAAAATGTTTCCATCCTCGCACCGAACTTTATACCAAACCTGGCCATCTCGTATATTCCTCTCGTTAATAAAGCCCCCTTTGAGTTTTCCCCCAAACCCAAACCATCGCATATTCCGGCCGCAATTGCTATTATATTCTTTAAAGCCCCGGCAAATTCTACCCCTACGATATCCGGATTCCTATAAACCCTAAAATACCCGTTTGAAAACCTTTTCTGAATTTCCTCCATTATACTTTCGTTTTCTCCCGCCAAAACCACAGATGTTGGGATTTTTTTGCATACCTCCAACGCTATTGATGGCCCACCGAGGGCAAATATTTCAACGCCTTTTAAATTTTCCTTCAAATGCTCGGTTATAGTTTTTATCCCGTTTCCGACAAAACCCTTTATGGCACTCACCAAGATTTTTATATCCAAATCCTTTAATTTTTCCGTCATTTCTTCAACCGCTTCCGATTTTACGGCGAATATGTGTATATCAAGGCCTGAGAGTTCCGCCAAGTTGTTGGTAAAATTTATACTTTTATTTAAAACTATTCCGGGAAGCCTTTGCGGGTCGGAATGGTGTTCCTTTAACATTTCCACCCTTTGTGGATTCCTATCCCAAACCAAAACATTTAAACCGTTATCACTCAAAAGGTTTGCCAATGTTAAACCCCAAGCGCCTCCCCCTATAATTCCTACATTCCGGATTTGTAATCCTGCCATAGCCTTATATACCAATAATCTCCCTTCTTTACAAATGTGAATACCGCTTTACCTATGGCCTCTCCTTGCCCTTCAAATGGGGGTTCAATTTTTAGGTAATAATCCCATATCCAAACCTGCAAACTCTCCGATTTGTATATTGGGGAACCGTTTGTTATGTTTAAAACGATGTTATCCGCATAATCAAATATCCTTTGAGCCGATATGATTTCTTCGTTATATCCCCAAGAAAGGCTGTCTATTCCCCACCTATCCCTTAAAATATCCTTTATATCGCTTTGAGATGGGTCAAAATAGAATTTGAAGCTGTCCTTATCAAGGCACTCTTTGTATTTTTCAATATCTTCCAGTTTGTATGCCGTTTCAAGGTTTTTCACAACATACTCTGGGGTTATAGGTTCATAATACAAACCACTTACATCTACGGTTTTTGGTAGAAATATGTTCTTACAACCCGTAAGTAATAACGCTAATACTACTGCTCTAAGGGTACAACGGATACAAACTTCCTCCCTTTTTTCTCGTGGAACTTAACAACGCCGTCTATTAACGCGTATATCGTAAAATCCGAACCCATGCCTACGCCATAACCGGGGTGTACTTTTGTCCCCCTCTGCCTGATTATAACCTCACCCTTTTGTACCAATTGGCCCCCAAACCTCTTAACACCTAAGTATTTCGGGTTGCTATCCCTTCCGTTCTTTGTAGAACCACCCGCTTTCTTGCTCGCCATAGCTGGATATTATATACCCGTTGTGTTTATTACTCGCTTAAATGCTCCGATAAGGGAACGGGTTTAAAATTCTTTCAATGTTTGATCGCATAGCACTCGCTTATGATATTTTAATGTATCCTTTTGAAAAAGCAATCCTTGGTAAATGGAGGGAAAAGATTTGGAAAGAGGTAAAGGGTAAAAGGGTATTGGAAGTGGGCGTAGGAACTGGGGCTAATTTCCCATTTTATCCGAAGAATATGCTCATAATAGGCATTGATAAAAGCAGAAACATGATTTTAAAGGCCAAGGATAGGGGAAACCATATTATCATCCTCGCCGATGCACAAACACTTCCTTTCAAGGATGGAACTTTTGATTCGGTTATATCTACCCTTGTTTTTTGTTCGGTTCCAGATCCGCATTTGGGATTACGGGAGATAAATAGGGTTTTAAAGAAAGGAGGTATGTTGTATATGCTGGAACATGTAAGACCAGAGGATTGGAAGGGGGAAATATTTGACATCATCAATCCATTAACGGTTTTTCTTTTCGGTGAGAATATAAACAGAATTTTGGAAATGGAAATCCAAAAAACCGGATTTGAAATTTTGAGGATTGAAAAAATAACATCAGACGGATTACTCAAATATTTTGTCGCCTGGAAAATTTAAGTACCTCACAATTCTCGCCACCGTTGATATTTGGCCCACGGGGACTATGCTCTAACTGAGAAAATAAAAGAAGTTTAAACCCAAAAACATCAAAAATTTTACAACAATAAAAGAATAAAAGTTGTATTCGTTTTTTACTGGGTGCAGTTTACCTCTGGCTTTCCCTCAAAATGTAATGCAATATAGCCACCGCCTCTTCCGGTTTTACATTTTGGTTTGTCATGGGTGTTCCGTATTCTTTCAAAAGTTGCTTTGCCCTTTCGTCGTATTTAAGCATAGAATCGGGGTTTAAAATCATATGTGCGGCCCACTTAAAACTAACCTGTTTATTTATACCCTTTAAATCCGGACCCACCAACTTACCTTTGCCTATGGTATGGCAAGCATTACAACCCTTTTGGGCGAATAACTTCTCACCCTTTGCGGCCAAATCTGGGTTTAACTGTGGCCACTCCTCGGGAAATTCAACATTAACCTGGGCGGTTTGCGTGGGCTTTTCCCCCTCTGTTTGGGATTTACTTTCTTCCTTCTTACCCCCACAAAAAATGAAAGTTAGCAGTAAGGGGACGAACAATATCCTCCTTTTCATAAGTACAAATATTCTACCCCTGTTTAATTTGCTTTCAACCTTATAATACCCGCATAATGGCGAAGAAAAACAGAAAGTTATCCGCATCAACTATCCGATTGCAGGAATTTACATTGGTAGGAGGATTCGGTAAAAAAGGTTATGACCCGGATGAGGTTAGGGATTTTTTGAATCAGGTGGCTAAGTATGTAGAGGAATTGGAGAAGAAAGTGGAAAGTGGCGGGTCGGAAACCTCTGGAGATACCACAATGCTGGAAGTGCAAATAGAACAGTTAAACGAGGAAAATCAAAGGTTAAGGGAGGAGTTGGAAAAACTTAAAAAGGAGAATGAAGAATTGAAGAAATCCAAAGGGGAAGGGAGGGGATTGAGGTGGGAGGATATACCCGAGGAACTATTGGCAACGGAAATATTAAAAGCGGCAAAAGAGGCGGGTGATAAGATGATAGAGGAGAAGAAAAAGGAAGCCGAGGAAATTTTAAGGGATGCCCAAAAAGAATTGGAAGAAATAAAAAGGGAGATTGAGGAGGCAAAGAGGAATTTGCAAGAGGTGGAAAAACAAAGGGACGAGATACTATCCAAGTTGGAGGAGATAAAGGCACAGGTTAGGGGTGAAATACTATCGCTTGCCAAAAAAGTTGAAGGGTTTGCAAGCACAATTTAAGAATGATAAGGATAAGGGTTTTAATTGGTAATAGGGAGAAGGTTATCACCATAAACAAGTTTCCCTTTGTAATAGGAGGTTCCGTAAAAAGCGACCTGTTCGTAATAGGATTACCCCCGGAGTATGCGGTTATAGATAAGCGTGGAGATGCTATCATTTTAAAGGCTTCGGGTCATGGAATTTCTACAAAGGATTTGAAAGATATAAAGGAGATAGAACTCGTTCCCGGTTTGGAATTGGATGTAGCCGGCAAGATGAAGATAGAGGTTTTGGAGGCACCCCAACCCACAACCACGAGCCAACCCACCCAATTCCTTGAAGCCGAAGAACCCCCGTATTTTAAAGTAATAAGCGGACCGGGTGCCGGGAGTGTAATAGAGATATTTTCATCTGGGATCCTTGGTAGGGAGGAAGGAGTTGAATATAAGGTAGAGGACCCACATACATCCAGAAAACACCTTATGATACATTTCTTAGGGGATATAGTTGAAGTTGAAAACCTAAGCCAAACGAACCCCACACTTTTAAACGGAAAGGTTTTAAAGGAAAGGACGAGATTGAAGAGTGGGGATATATTAAAAGTTGGTAGGATGACGCTTCTGTATGTGAATCCAGCCGAAAAACCCGAGACAGAACTTATGGTTAAACAGGCCCCTACCAAGTGGATTTTTGCCGCCGTAGGGATAATACTTCTTGTAATAATTGGGACATCGTCGTTCCTTTATATAAACCAGCGCAAAAACGAAGCCCAAAGTTCTTTGAGTTTGGCCATATCAACATTTACAGCGGCAGAAAACGAAAATAATCCGCAAAAAATATATGAGAATTACACCCTCGTAAAAACCTACGCGCAAAAGGCTTTGAGTTTAGACAAGTCCATTAAGCAGGCGGAGGATTATATAAAGAAAGCGGATAGCCTTGCAAACGCTTGGAAGGAGGTGGTAGAGGCTCAAAAACTCGCGAAAGAAGGGAAGTTAGATGAGGCCGTGGAAAAACTGGATAAGGTAATGCCAATTTTGGGGGATAGGCTTCTGTTTAACGAAATCTATGCGCCTATAACCAACAGACTTTCCGCTATTCAAAATGTTGAACTCGCAAAAACTTTAATACAGCAAGGGGAATATAAGAAGGCGTTGGTTTTAATAGAGTCTGCCCTTGAAAGCGACCCTGAGAATCAGGAATTGTTGGCATTAAAAACAACCGTTGAAAGTTTGTCCAGTAGAAAAGTGCCGGTTAAGATAGAAACCGTTAAGAAAATATATCAAACAAAGGTTGCGGAAATAAAGAAACAAAAAGAGGAAACGGAGACTCAAGCAACTAAGGAAGAGAGCATAAAATCTCCCACAACCACATCAATAAAATTATCCGAGGGGCCAAAACTTTCTTCGGAAGTATCCATAAACCTGCCAAAACTTGATGTATCCTTAGATCAACCCAAACCCACGATAAGTTTAAATACGGGAACCATTGACAAAAGGACGCAGATGATAGAGGCTTATAAGAACGGGGATTTAACCACAACTTTAAGGCTTGCTACGGAAATTCTTTCGGAAAATCCGAAGGATTACACGGCAAAGAGGTATCAACAGTTGGCGCAACTTGAAAGAAAAGCCATGTCTTATGAGAATGCCGGTGATAAACAAAAGGCGCTTGAAACATGGGAAATGGTTTTAAAATACGATAAAAACAATCCGAGGGCTTTAAAGGCGGTTGCAAGGTTAAAGCAATAAAAAGGAGGTAAGACATGGAGGCGGTAATAAGGGTTAAAGGTTTTCAAATACCCGTTAAAAAGGGGCAAAAGGTTATTGTGCCGAATTTGGGTTTGAAGGAAGGGGAAGTCTTTGAGGCGGATGTTATTATGAGTGTGGAGGGTGATAAGGTATCGTTTGAGAGGAAAAAGGCCAGATTAAAGGTTTTGGGGGAGAAGGAGGAGGACCTTATAGTCTTTAAAATGAAGAGGAAGAATAACTATCGCAGGATGTACTTCCACACGCAGAAATATACCGTAGCAAGGGTAGAGGAGATTGGTTGAGGTTTTTAAAAACCTCCCCCCAGAACTCGTCGTCTTTTTGGTGGCATCCTTACCAATTTTTGAATTAAGGGGTGCCATACCTCTCGGCGTTCTACACTACAACTTGCCCTTATGGAAAACCCTGATTTTGGGCATATTGGGTAATTTGCTGCCCGTACCCTTCTTGTTAATCCTGTTAAGACCAATAGCGTTATTCACGAGTAGGTGGAGGATAACCAAAAGATTCTTTGAGTTCTTATACGATAGGGCGAGGGAAAAAGGTGTTTCCGTTGCCAGGTTAAAATTCTTGGGATTATACCTCTTTGTGGCCATTCCTTTACCCGGAACTGGGGCATGGATGGGTTCCTTGGTGGCGGAAGTATTTAACATGGATTTTAGGCATTCTTTCTTGGCCATTACCCTTGGGGTTATAACGGCTGGCTTTGTAATGACATTTGTTTCCTCTTTCGGTATAATTGCCGTAATTGTATTCTTTGCCGCGTTGGCGGTAATATCGTATGTACTTTCAAGGGGAAGTGAAGGCACTCTTAGCCAATAAATTCCTATGGGGTCCAATAACCGTTGCGTTTATTACCCAAGTTTTAAAAGTTTTGGTATCGTTTGTAAGACACGGAAGACTTGACATAAAAAGGCTCGTGGATATGGGTGGTTTACCTTCTTCCCATTCCGCATCGGTTTCGGCATTGAGTATTATGGTTGGTTTATCCGAGGGTTTTGACAGCGTATTGTTTGGGGTTGTTGCTTTTTTCAGCATAATTGTTATGTACGATGCCGCGGGTGTAAGGAGGGCGGCTGGGGAGCAGGCTAAGATTTTGAACTTAATCCTTGACGAATTGCTTCGCGGGCATCCGGTGTCGGATGTCAGGTTAAAGGAACTTTTGGGGCATACACCCGTTGAGGTTCTAACCGGGGCATTGCTCGGAGGTGTTTTGGGATGGTTAATATGGCACTTTTAAAACATCCCCTTGTAATATCCGCAATCATAATTTTATCCTCCTTACTCTTTGGCATTTTCGTTTCCCTTGTGGTAAGGTATATACTTTTAAAGGTCTTAAAAGGTAAAGAAAACCTATTTTACAATGTGTATAGAGCCCTCAGGTTATCCGTAATTTTATGGTTTGTGGTTTTGGGAATATATATTTCCATCAGACTATTTGGGGAATACTTGGGGCATAGCGTTAATGTTTTTCTGCAAAGGGCTTTTATTTTGCTTTTAATCTCGTCAATATCTTACACGGCTGGAAATTTGTTAAGTTTGTTCCTTGAATACCAACTTCAAGTTAAATCAACGATAATAGATATAACCGCAAAATGGGGTATATTCTCCCTCGGATTATTGTTCGGCCTGAACTCCGTTGGTGTTCAAATCACTCCATTACTAACCGCTTTGGGGATAGGTGGTTTAGCCGTTGCCTTGGCACTACAACCGCTTTTATCAAACCTCTTCTCGGGAATATATATCACATCTTCAAAGAGGGTGGAGGTGGGGGATGTTATAAGTATTGAAGGGCACACGGGCGAGGTTGTGGATATAGGGGTTTATTCTACCGTTATACGGAATTACAATAACAATCTCATATACATTCCGAACACGCAGATAATAAACTCTATTCTTTTGAACTATAACAAACCTACACCCGTATATGTTGCGGATATAAAGGTAAGCGTGTCTTATAAAAGCGATCCGATGAGGGTTCGCGAGATATTGTACGGAATATTAAAGGAAATGGAAAACTTTAAAGGATTTGACAAAACCTTTGAACCGAAGGTTTGGTTTGACGATTTTGCGGACTTTGCCCTTGTATTTACCATTAGGTTTGGTGCGAAGGATAGTGCTTCTTGGAGGGAATGTGCCTCGGAGATAAGAAGTAAAATATACGAAAGGTTTAAGGAAGAGGGTATAGAATACCCTTCCCAATTCGCACGGTTTATTTGAGAAAATAATGCGCAAACTTTTATTCGTTTTTGGGCCTTTGGCATTTGTAATATGTTTAATCTTACCCTTGGATAGGAGCGCCGCAGTTGTCATTGGAACCATTTTTTGGATGACATCGTGGTGGATAAGCGAAGTTATACCCCTTGGAATAACCGCCCTTTTACCCTTAATAATCGCCCCATTGTTCGGTATAGCCCCCGCCAAGGAAATATCCCTAAACTATGCAAAATCCCCCATATTCCTTTTCTTAGGAGGCTTCATCCTTGCGAAGGCCATAGAGAAGTACAACATACATAAGTTTTTAGCGGGTAGCATTATAAGGATTTTTGGGAAATCGGAACTCGGAATATTTATCGGTATTTCTTTGGCCACATACTTTTTATCAATGTGGATAAGCAACACATCAACCACAATGATAATGATACCCCTTATCCTATCATTACGGATAGGCTCACTTTTGAAGGCTTTAGCCCTTACCGCTGCATATTCATCAAGCATAGGGGGTATGGCCACATTGGTTGGAACACCTCCAAACATAATATATGCCGGGACTTTGCGAAACTTTGGTTTGGACATAACCTTTTTGGATTGGTTGAAGTTTGGATTGCCCTATTCATTGCTATTGGAAACGGCATTCTTAGTTTTCTCATCCTTTGTATTCAAACTATCCACGCGAAATGTGGATGTAAAAACATACAACATTACCTTGGATTCCAAGGGAAAGGCTGTCCTGTTTATCTTTATCGTTACTGCCATTTTGTGGATAACCTTACCCTTATGGGAAAAAGCCTTTGGATTAAATGCCGACGATTCCACCGTTGCTATCTTTTTCGGTGTTTTGTTATTCGTTTTGGGTTTTATGGGTTGGGATGATATAAAGGATATACCTTGGGATGCTTTGCTGCTGTTTGGGGGGGGTTTTGCACTTTCGGATATGATCGTTAAGGGAAAACTATCGGATCTTATGCTTAATTACATTTCCGGTTTGAAAGGTTTCCCCCCCTTGTTCTTTGTGGCGGTTTGGAGTGCGTTTGTGCTAATCCTAACGGAATTCGCTTCCAACACTTCTATATCCGCAATTTTCGTTCCTTTGGCCTATTCCTTTGCCCAAGGAATGGGTCTTGATGCCCCCGCTTTGGCTGCGGTTGTTGCCATCTCGGCTTCGGGAGCCTTTATGCTACCCATCGCAACCCCACCCAATATGCTCGTATATTCATTTAAACTCGTTGAATTAAGGGATATGATGAGAATGGGGGTATTTATGAACATTATGGCCTTGATATTAAACATCCTAATCACCTACAACTTAGCCCCATAACCCTTTCCTTAAAAACCCTTATAACCTTTTGAGGTAAATGGTTTTCTAAAACATAATTATAAGCCCTTTGGATAATTTTTTCATACTTTTTTGGGTTTTTTTTGAAGTCCTTTATTACGCTTGCGGCCTCATCTAAGGTTTTAACCTTTATACCCAAGCCCTTCGCTATAACTTCATCCGGGTCTGCGTCAAAGGTGATAACCAAGGTTTTGTAATACCAACTTTCCAAAAAGGTGTTAGGAAACCCCTCATCTACCGATGTATTCACATAAACCTTTGAGTTTGCTATTACTTTAACGGTTTCCGTATATTCCAATTCCCCAAGAATTTTTAAGTTTTTTAAATCCCCGAAAGAACCCTTATACCTTTCCGGAATCCTACCAACCATATAAAACACCTCTTCGGGTAATAGTTTTGCTAATTGCACAAGGATTTCCGGCCTCTTTTCCTCCCTTATATTCCCAACCCAACATATACCCTTTTTTTCTTCCACTTTTACCTCAACCGGTTCAAAAATTGAAGACATTTTTAAGGATTCTTTCCCGTAGATTTTCTTTATAAACTTCCTCTGCTTTTCGTTTTGGATCACGACCGTTTTACTTATGAATATCCCAATATAAGCGAAAAAATCTAACAAAAGGGAATTGGCAACCGCCAAGATTTTTTTGAATAAATTTATCCTTTTCTTAAAAACCTTCTCGGTTTCATAAAGGGGATGTGGTATGCGATTTTCAGGTATGAATATTATAGAGGGTTTGAAGGATAAAAAACCGTAAAGGGCAACGGGAAAATAATAGTGCCTTATACGGGTTATAACCATATCGGGGTTTAAGTCAAATAGGTGCACAAGGATTTTGGGATATTCAAGGTATTGAAAGATATGCGGAAGCCTTAAAACCCTCAAAACCTTTATACCCTCAACTATCTCATCCCCCTTTCCCGATGTCAGATAATACACATCACACCCCTCTTTTACCAAATGCTTTGCCAATAAATAGGCCTGCTTTTCCGCTCCCCCGCTAACTTCCTTAAAAAAATAGGGCATTACAAAGGATACCCTCATCCACCGGCTTTTTCAAGCTTTGGCTCTAAGTTCTTATAAAATGTTTTAACGACATTTTGATATGTCTCCTTACCCTCCTCAATTTTATCCAACTCTTCCTCCATCTTTGCGGTAAATCTATAGTCAAATATGTCCGGGAAAAACTTTAAAAGTTCATCCAAAACCTTTTTCCCGAGTTCCGTGGGAATCAAAGATTTTCCCTTCTTTATCACATATTTTCTAACAAAAAGGGTTTTCAAAATCGTTGCGTATGTTGAAGGCCTTCCTATACCCAACTTTTCCAGTTCTTCAACTAGTGTTGCTTCCGTATATCTCGGTTTTGGTTTGGTCTTATCCTCTTTTAGTTGGATTTTCTTAACCTTTAAAATCTCCCCCTCTTCCAAATCCGGTATATAACCTTCCTTTAAATTGTAAGGCCATACCCTTGACCACCCATCAAACACCATTTCCCTCCCCTCCGCTAAAAATTTAACATTCCCAGCCTTTATTATCGCCTTCTTATACTCATATTCAACGGGGCTCATCTGGGATGCTATTGCCCTCCTCCAAATGATTTCGTATATCCCCAGGGTATCTTCATCAACTTTACCTTTCAAATCCTCGGGTTTTATATCGGGATATGTAGGCCTTATTGCCTCATGGGCTCCCTGAACATTCCCCTTATCATTTCCATAATTCCTACCATGCTTTGGAAGGTATTTAGCCGGGAACAACTCCTTTATCGTCTTCCTCAAAAAGTTTATACCTTTATTTGACAACCTCGTGGAATCCGTCCTATGGTATGTTATCAAACCCACCCTCTTCCCGTCTATTTCTATACCCTCATACAAACTTTGGGCTATTTGCATGGTTTTACCCGCCGAAAAACCGAACATATTATTGGCTTCCTGCTGTAATGTTGAGGTTTTTAAAGGTGGTGGTGGGTTCTGTTTTTTTATCTCCTTCTTGAATTCCTCAACTATAAAGGTTTCACCTTTAAGTATTTGATAAAGTTTTTTTGCTTCCCCCTCATCAAAATAATTTTTTTCGGACCTCGCCTTAAAGGTTTTGCCATCCTTCTCGAATATTACCTCAAAATACCAAAACTTTTGGGGTACAAAACTTTCAATTTCCCTCTCCCTCTCAACTACAAGCCTTAAAGCGGCCGTTTGAACCCTCCCCGCCGACAAACCCCATCTGAGTTTCTTCCAAAGTATTGGGCTTATCAAATATCCAACGAGTCTATCAAGCACCCTTCTGGCCTTTTGGGATTCCACTTTATTCTTGTCTATATCCGTGGGATTTTCCACCGCTTCGTTTATGGCTTCCGGTGTGATCTCGTAAAACAAAACCCTTTTAACCTTCTTCCTCAAACCCTTCAACTCTTCGTATATATGAAACGCTATAGCCTCACCCTCCCTATCCGGGTCGCTACCTATTAGAATAATATCGGCGTTTTTTGCGAGTTTTTTGATAAACCTTATTACCCCGAGTTTCCCCTTTATTACCCGATACTTTGGCGAAAAAGTCTTTAAATCCACACCCAATTCCTTTACCGGCAGATCCTTAATATGCCCTTTACTCGCCACAACCACAAAATCGCCTTTGAGATAACCCCTTAAAGTTTTAGCCTTTGTGGGCGATTCCACTATAAGCAATACCCTCCACCTCTTTGCCATAACTACTTTTCCCTCAAAATCATATACATACTCCAAACAAATAGGGCTATGGTTATACCCCACGCTATAAGCATTACAATCAAAGCATCCGCAGACATTACGGATATTATACACCCGTTCCGTTTTGAGAAATCCCCCTTGCAAAACTTCCATTACAACCTTAGAATATCGGTGTTGAGGAGAGTAATACTAATCGTATTTTTGGTTATTATAGCGGCCGCAATAGGGGGAGGTGTAGGGGTTGGCGTTGCGTATTATTTTTTAACTAAAAACCTCCAAAATGTGGGGGTTGAATCGCCCGACACATTACAGAGTTCATCCAACCTCCAAGACACCACAGTAAGCAAAGTCATATCCGAGGTTAAAAGTGAGATCCATGAAGGAGACAAACCAAAAACCGTGCAACAACGGGAAACCACAGGGGTTTCAAAAGTTGAAACCCAGACACCCGATACATCATCAAATGCCCTAATTATCCCCGAAAACCAACAATCCCAAAATACACAGGGTCAATTGGTTGTAAATGAGCAAAAACAACCAACCCAAACAACGAGTATTCCCGATATAAAGGCCCCCACCATAGATTTGAGTTCTTCAAACCTAAGCGGAAATGTTAGTTTAAGCAAACCCTCCACACCCACGACAAAAATGCCCGATATAACCCCAACACTTTCGGGTAGAGGTTTATCTTTAAATATAGAAACATTGAAAGAAGAGGATATTAGAAAGGTTTATTATCAACAGGGGAATATATCAAAGGCCGAGCAGATGGTTAGGGATGCTTTAAGCAAAAACCCAAACGATGAAGTTGCGAAGAAGTATTTGCGTATAATTAAACTTGAAAAAACCGCTTTGTCATTAGAAGCGCAAGGCGATACGGAAGGTGCTAAGAGGGTATGGCAACAGATATTAAGCATAGACCCGAGTCATCCGAGGGCAAAGGCAAAAACCCAATAACCGAATCCCTGATTTTTTTGATTAACACATATAGAAAATACATTTCCCCTTTAAAACCCCCCACTTGTAGATTTTATCCAACATGTTCCGAATATGCGGTTTTATCCTTGAAGAAATACGGCTTGTTTAAGGGTTTGTTTAAGGCGGTTTGGAGGGTTTTGAGGTGTAATCCCTTTTCAAAGGGGGGTATTGATCTGCCTTGAAGATTTTCATGTGGGAAAGACCACATTGATAAAAAGGGTTTTCCTTTTATAGGGTTGGGAAATACGCCGTTGATGTTTCGGGATTTGAGAAACTCGCTTTACCAAAGATAAAATTCTAATCTTAGATGAGATAGGGAAGATGGAGTTGTTTTCCAAAGGTTTTGTTGAAACCGTTGAAAGACTTGTATTTTTGGAAGACCTTAATATTTTAGCCACAATTCCCCTTACACCTTACCCTTGAAAACCGCAATAAGGTGTTTGAGGATTTAACCTTTTTCCTCTTTTAAGACTAAGTAAATGAAGAAAGGGGAACCTATGATACCCATAATAATCCCAATTGGGGGGTCTATACCCAATATTAACCTTCCCAAGGAATCTCCAAAAAGCACAAAGAATATTCCCAACATACCCGAAAAAGCGTAAAAATTCCAACCCTCCCTATAACCCAATATTCTAACCATGTGGGGAGCCATTATACCCACAAACCCGATAATACCCGCATAAGATGTTAAAACCGCAACTATAAGGGAAGATAAAATGGTTGCATAAACGGTTATTAACTTTGGATCATAGCCCAGGCATAATGCCTCTAAATTCCCCAGCGATGTGGCATCAAATTCCCTATTTTTTAAAACGAGTAAAAGGGATAGGATGAGGGTAAAGGCGAAAACGGTTATAACAATCGCAATATCACTTGTAGAAAAAAATCTACCCAAAGAACCCCAAAGGGCATAAAATGTTCTGGTGGATTCAACACCGGCCATAATAAAAAATATTATCGCCACCGATGAAAAAAACATCCCTATACCTATTCCTATTACTGGTAGCATCCACTCGTGAACCTTGGGGCTTACAAGGATTATTATAAGCGAAACCAATAAGGAAAATATCAACGATGTGGCATAAAAGGGCATAGGTAGTTTTAAATATTCGGAAATCGCCACCCCGAGAATTGCCCCTCCGGATATACCCAGTATATAACCGTCCGCCAATGGGTTTCTATAAACCCTTTGCAAAACCGCACCCACAACCCCCAAACCCAAACCCGCCGAAATCCCGAGGAATAACCTTAAAATCCTCAAAACCAATATTTCATAGCCGAAAACCCTACCCAGAAAGATTTCCGATATTATTGAAACAAAAACCAAAATAAAAATTGTGGATTTTCTCATAACAGCGTTTTAAAAACAAAACTCACGATTAAGGCAACCACAACGACGGAAAATATAAACCTCAAAACTTTTACCGGAAGGATAACCATAACCCTTGAACCCAAAAGACCCCCTATTATAGCCCCTAAGGCCACTATGGATGTATTGAAGGGATCCAAATCCTTATTAAAAGCGTAATAAACCGCACTTGAAGAAGCGGTTATGCCTATTAGAAACATGCTCGTTGCGGTTGATACCCTGTAAGACATATTAAGGATCCTATCCATTGCAAAAACCTTAAAAACACCCGCCCCTATACCCAGAATTGCGGAGATAAAACCCGCCAAAAGCATAAAAGCATAGGAAAAGGCGAGTCTAATAGGTGTAAATTTTTCCGTTTTGTTATCCGAAGATAATCCCCGTATGTTTGAATACAAAACCAATAGGGTTATAAAAACAAAGATAAGACTTATCACCTTTTCGGGAAAAATATATAATGCCCTTGAACCTATAAACGCCCCAATAGTTGTGGCGGAACCCAAGAAGAAAGCCACTTTAAAATCAACGAGGTTAGACCTTATGTATTTTTCCGAGGCGGATGCCCAAGTGGCTATCGTTGAGAATATACTTATTGCAACGGCGGTTTTAACATTTAATCCCAGCAATGTTAATAAGGGTACAACTATTACCCCGCCCCCCAAACCCAAAAGGGAACCCGTAAAACCCGCAAACAATCCGATAAGGGGAAACAAAAAATACAAGTGGGTATTTTATGGGGATTCTTTACGTTACCTCCCATCAACCGAATAAACCCCTTCAATCTCGGAGAACTTATTGTCTTTCTCCGCGGTATATGTATTAGGAACCGGGTTTTCCACAATTCTTGCATTATCCGTATTTGACGACTTATAAGCACGCATCCATCCGATGTAATTATAGCCTTTTGTACGCCTCACCGCTTTAAAAACGAGGATATCGGTACTATCGGAAGAATACCTTTAATA
>CAYRSH010000005.1:39104-49594 GCA_964426895.1 uncultured bacterium | reverse complement strand
GTGTATGGAAGTAAAGGATAGATGGTCGGAGAAGGTGAAATGGGGGGAAATTGAACCACCAGATGAACCAAGGGATGAGTATATACCGGGGTGGGATGCTATCTATCACCTCCAAGGCGACGGTTATGATCCTGAAGGTAGAATAAGTTTTGTAGATGAATTACGGCTGGATTTTCTTGCATTAACCAGAGTCGTTGATGAAGGTCATGATTTGAATATGTAATGCACAAGTGGGCGGAGTTGGTAAAGGCCAGAAAGTGTGAGTGGATAGATTTGGAGGAGGCACGGGGAAACTTTTTGCCTACAAACAACGATTGGCCTATCAATCACATAGGCTTTATACCCAACCGCAAGAAGCATTGGTGGTATGTTCTTGAAGATTAACGCACTTTTAAAGGCTTAAACCAATTCCCGGTCTCTTTCCACAAACAAATAAATCGGGAGTAGAATTCCCAACTATGAGAGTAAAGACCGGAAAATATAGACAGGAAAGGCATAAATTTTGGTTGAGTTTGGCCAAGGGTTATTGGGGTGTTAATTCAAGGAGGTTTAAGAACGCAAAGGAAACGGTTTTAAAGGCTTTAAGGCATGCGTATGTTGATAGGAAGAGGAAGAAGAGGGAATTCCGTAGGCTATGGATACAGAGGATAAATGCCGCTTGCAGGCAATACGGTTTAAATTATTCAAGGTTTATATACGGTTTGAAGAAGGCGGGTGTTGAACTTGATAGGAAGGTTTTGGCGTATATAGCATACTATGAACCAAAGGTTTTTGAGCAATTGGTGGAGAAGGCAAAAGAACACCTATGAACGACCTTTATAACGAGGTTATAGAAAGGCTAAAATCCGTAAAAACCTTAGTAGAACTTGATTCGTTAAAGGCGGAATATTTGGGGAGAAAGGGTAAGGTTAAAAAACTCTTTGAGGGTTTAAAGGATTTGTCCCCAGAAGAAAAGAGAGCTAAGGGTAAGGAGTTAAACGAACTCAGGGAGAGGATTGAAAAGGCTTTTGATGATAAAAGGGAAGAACTCTTGGATGTAGTAGAACCTTTTGACCCAACTATTCCCGGAAAACCTTATAGGGGTTTGGGGGCATTTCATCCCATATTTTTGGTGGCCAAGGAGATCCTTGGAGTCCTTGAAAGTATGGGGTTTGATATTCAAGACAGCCCGGAGGTTGAAGATGAGAAGTTTAACTTTGAAATGCTAAACATACCCAAATACCACCCGGCAAGGGATATGCAGCAGTCTTTATATTTAAGTCATGGTAAAATGCTAAGGACACACACTTCACCGTTCCAAATAAGGTATATGCTGAAAAACAAACCGCCTTTAAAGGCCGCAACCTTTGGAAAGGTTTTCAGGGCGGATGATTTTGATGCAACGCATTCCCCCGTATTCCACCAGATAGAGGGTTTGGCGGTTGATAAAAACCTCGGGGTTGGGGATTTAAAATGGGTTATTGAGAGGGTTGTTGAAAAGTTATTCGGTGAGGGAACAAAGGTAAAGTTTGCACCTTCATATTTCCCTTTTACAGAGCCTTCTATGGAGGTTCATGTTTTCTATAAAGGTAAGTGGTTGGAGATGTTGGGCTGTGGTATGGTTCATCCAAAGGTTTTAGAAAATGTTGGAATAAATCCGGATGAATGGACGGGATACGCCTTTGGTATAGGTGTTGAAAGGTTTGCAATGGTAAAATACGGCATTGAAGACATAAGGATGTTTTACGAAAACGATAAGAGGTTTTTGGATATGTTTAAATCGGAGTTTTAGGTTTCCCCAAAATATTCGTTGAGTTCATCCAAGGATATACGCTTTATTATCACATTCCCTTCCGGGTCTTGATAGGGGTTTTTGCACATAAAGAGTTCAAAAATAAAGTTTTCCACATCCCTTATTTGGGCGTTTTCGGAAAGGGTTTTTGAGAGTTTCTTAATAAAATCATCCTCCCCTTCTATTCCCGTACTTTCTTTTATAAACCTCTCAATGGCGTTTGCGGTAAAAGAAATGGGAAGCTCTGGAATTGATATAATGCTATTTCCGGAGAATTTAAAACCCAATTTTGACAACCTGATTTTTATGGTTTCCGGTATCTTATCCAGTTTTATTGGCATTAATAGGTTTTTTACCACCTGATAACTCCCCTTAAACCTCTCAAACACAACCCTAAAAACCGCCCGGGGAATATGCACCAAGAGTATAGAGTCCCCCATAATCTTTATGTAATATTTTCCGAAAACTATGCCGTTCTTTATTTCGGGCGATTTAAAAGTATATCCCGCTTTTTCAAAATATTCCCTCAAAACCTTTACCGCCCCTTCAAATGTAAAATCCCCCTCAAAAACCGCCAAAACATTCATCTTACGGGGAAACTTTAACCTCTTTATCCCATCCTTAACCCTCAAAAACCTAATACTCGCCCTATTCGTCCCCTTATAAGCCAAAAAATACCTTCCGTTTAATGTTTGCAAAGATTTTATCTTCCAACCCCTTAAATTCTCCTCCCACCTACCCGGCAATCCACCAACAAATTCCTCAACCTTTATTCCCCTTTTTATATAAAACTCAACCTCATACCAAAGCAATGCGTAAATTTTAAAAACCTTAATACTTTCCTGAAACTTCAACAAAACGGCGGGATATTCGTATTCCTCTATCACCCAATCCGCAAAATTTTTTATAAATTCATTTTTATATTCACCGTTTTCCCATTCAACCTGCAAATACCCCTTTTCCGGAAAGAGTATAAGCCTTTTTGGGAAAAACCTGAGGATTTTACCAAGCATCTATTTCAACAAAATTCACCTTTTCTCCTTTAACTATGGCCAAAAACATCCTTGCCCGTGCGGATATACCCCTTTCCTCCATAAAACAACCCGCAACCTTTAACATACGGGCTAATTTCTTGGGATCCATTTTATCCAAAGGTTTAAAGGTTGGATTGTAAGTTTTTACCTCAACAAACCAAACTTCACCATCCTTATACGCTATTAAATCTATCTCACCAAAAACCTTTCTATAATTCCTCGCTAAAACTTCAAAACCCCTGTTCTTTAAAAAACCCTCTACCCTGTCTTCCGAAAGCCTACCCTTGATTTTCCTCACGCAAAACCTTTAACTTTGCGGCTTTCCCTATCTTATCCCTTAGGTAGTAGAGTTTTGCCCTTCTAACCTTTGCCCTTGATACTACTTCTAACTTTTCAAGGTATGGGGAATGTAGGGGGAAGAGCCTTTCAACGGGTACCCCATAACTTATTTTCCTAACGAGTACCTTCCTGTTTATACCCTTCCCCTGCAAGGCCAAAACCACACCCTCAAAAACCTGTGTCCTCATCTTAACATCCCTCGTCTTCTTTTTGGGGTCTTCCTTTATCTCCAAAATCTTCCAATAAACCTTAACCGTATCGCCGGGCTTTATTTCGGGTAGATCCTTATGCTTGTATTCTTCTTCAACCTTGTGAATTATCTCTTCCATAATGCGGGTATTATACCGCTGAAAGGTTTTAGAGATGATACTACCCTCTTATAATCCCCACCTTATGAAGGTTGCGGTTTGTTATGAACCGGGCAAGCCTTTGGTTATAGAAGAGTGGGAAATTCCCAAAATAAACGGAGATGAAGTTTTAATAAGGGTTGAACACTGTGGGGTTTGCCATAGCGATATACATATAGTTGATGGTGATTGGGCGGATAGGGTGAAATACCCCGTTGTCCCCGGGCATGAGGTTGTGGGGGTTGTGGTTGATAAGGGGAAGAATGTAAAGAATGTTGAGATAGGTGAAAGGGTGGGGATGCCTTGGGTTTATTCCTCGTGTGGAGTTTGCGATTATTGTGTTGAGGGGGAGGAGCAGTTCTGCCCGGAGTATAAAATAACGGGTATATCCGTTCAAGGGGGTTATGCGGAATACATGAAGGCTCAGGGCAATTTTATAACAAAGGTTCCTGAGGGTTTAAAACCCGAGGAGGCGGCACCGTTATTTTGCGCCGGTTTAACGGTATATTCGGCTTTAAGGAGGGTTGGTTTAAAGGCTGGGGAAAGGGTTGCGGTGCATTCCATAGGAGGCCTTGGGCATTTGGCAATCCAGTTTGCAAAGGCGATGGGGGGATTTGTCGTAGCGATAAGTAGTAGTAAAGACAAGGTAGAACTGGTTAAAAAACTCGGTGCGGATGAATTCGTTTATGATGACGAAAATGCCCCTCAAAGGTTAAAGGAGTTGGGGGGTATGGATGTAATAATAACCACATCCTTCATATCCGATTCAATAGAGAGGTTGATAAAGGGGCTTGCGCCGAGGGGAAGACTAACATTTGTTGGAAACGCCCAAGAACCGATAAAAATATATCCCCGGGAAATACTCGGCAAAAGGCTTGTAATAACGGGCTCAGCCGTGGGTAATAGGAAACTTTTGAGGGAAACATTAAGGTTTGCAAAGGATTGGAACATTAGGCCTATGGTTGAGGTTTTTGAATTTGAAAGGGTTAATTATGCCCTGGATATCGTTAGAAAGGGAAAAGCGAGGTTTAGGGCGGTGTTAAAACTTTTCCAACCGTAGAATAACGGCATAATGTCCTTTCTAATCGCATATATATCCTTAAACGGTGCAACGCTTGAAGAGTTGAGGAGGATATTCCCGAAGGATTTGGCAGATAGCGTTTATAAATACAGGCAACTTAGGGGGGATTTTGAAAACATATACGAGTTGAGAAATGTACCCGGTATAACGGATGAGGTTTTCGCAAAGGTTAAGGATTCTTTGGTTTTATATTCCCCAGAGGAATTGGACACCTCGGGTCTTGGAGGTAGGATTGAGAATGTTATATCATACTCAACAAGGGAGGAGAGCCCATCGGATTTGAGCAGGGAGTATTGGGTACTCATAGGTGGAAACCCCGTAAACCCGAACAAGGCAAACATTTACGATTTGATGAACATTTACGGTGTATCCTTTAAAGATGCCATATCTGTTATAAAATGGAGGGAGATAACAAAAATAAACTCCTTACGGGATTTGAGGTCCGCCCCCGGACTATCCTATTACGGGTATAGGAACCTGAGGAACTTTGTAAGTTTTAAAGAGGAATACAAACCTTTAAAGGGTTTCCTTTCAATTTATGCAATTACAAACAATTACGCCTATGACCCCTCATCATTTTTGGCATCCTCAATAAACGACTTAATGGATACGAGTGGGAATTCAAGGAATATAAACCTTTTGAAGGAAGGGGGTTGGAGCGATGAGAGTATAAACAAATTTTTCAATAGGTTGCAAAAGGAGGCGGATGACATAACGACATTACCAAAATTGGGGTACTCCATAAGGGGAATGTTTAAACTTTACGATAAATACGAGTTCGGATTTTACAGGTGGGAAAACTATACGGCTTATAACAAGGTTTTTCTGGGATTTAAAAACGAGTATTTAAGGTTTTTTGTGGGTGATTATAGGTTTTCCTTTGGAAACGGTTTAATATTTGAATCATCGGAAAGCGTGGGGGATAGGGTTTATGAAAAGGTTTGGGGTTTGATACCCGATGTGGTTTATGGGGAAACCTTTAAACTCAGAGGTTTGGGGATATGGGGAAACTTCGCAGGATTTTCGCCCTTTTTTATATTCTCAAAGGATAGAAAGGACGCAATTGTTGATACCGCAAACAAGCCTCTTTTTTATTATTCAAGCGAATTTAGACCGGGTATATTTAAAGATGTAATTGATGAGAGGATTGTGGGAGGAGGTATAAACTATATAAACACCTCCGGCTTTGGTATAGGTGGAATGCTTTTCCAGATTGATTACGACAAACCATTTTCAGGCGATTGGGGTAGTTTAACAATACCCTATTATTCATATACCTTTAACAACGGTTGGAGGTACGACCCATCCTTTGCGATAGATACTTCAAAAACACAAAGATATGCGGGTATAACATATATGGCTTTGTTGAACGATTTGGAAATAAGGGGAGACATTGCGGGGAATTTGAAAGATTTTAAACCGTCATATCTTTTAATCCTTAAATGGAATAGGGGTAGTAAAACGGTTGATTTCGTTTATAGAAATTACGCGATAAATTATACAAACCCTTATGCAAGGCCTTTTAAAGAGGATAATAGGTTTGAAAGGACGGATTTCAGATACTCTTATAGGGTTTTGGACCCCTTGGCAACAAATGTTGCGGATTTACCCTTACCAAAACCCGAGGAAGGTTTCTTTGTTCAGGTAAGGGATAGGCTATTTTCAAACATTATATTACCCCGCATTTATTTGGACTATTGGAGGGATAAAACCGACGGCATGATCAATAAAAGGTTGCATATGGAAGTTGAATGGAGGGTTCTATGGTCTTTTAGGGTTAGGGTATGGAGGAGGTATTTGGATAGGGAGGATATTCGGTACGGATATCCTTATAAGAGCAAATCAACGGAAAGTGCCCTTAGAATGTTCTTTATAACGGATGCATCTTCAATAGCGGGTGTTGAGGTTAGGTATTCGGATTTTAAATCCCAAAACCTAAACCCCTCATCCGGTGCGTTTTTAAGCGTTTTTTACGAATTTCCCTTTGCAGAAGGGACGGAGGTCAATATAGGTTCCGGTGTATGGACGAGCAATGGGTATTCTTTATGGGTCTTTGAGGACGATGGCATAGACTTTTTATACAACAGGGGTTCAAAATTTTATATAACCCTTTCAAAATCCTTAATGGGAAATGCCTATATAAGGTTGAAACTCAGGTATAAGCGGCAGATAAACGACGGAAACGCCCTTTTGTCCTCAACGGGTGATCCGATAAATGTGGGGGTTGGAAGGTATGAGTATTTTACGGCATATTTTAGCCTTTACCTTAGTTTTTAGCGTAGCGGGATGTATAAGACCGACAGGAACTAAAAGGGATGTTTTGATATACGAGATAGAAGTTAATACGATTATTGAAGAAATCAAAAAATTACCCAACTTCATAGCATATGGAAAATACACCGTAAAGTTTTTTATAAATACAAAAAAAGGCGATTTCAAACTTTACAAGTTGTCCGACAGTATATTCGTAAATATGGATAACGGTAGCACATTTTTAATACCCCTAAGCAAATTTGTCTTTGAGGATTTTAACCCCACAAAATTAAAACTATCCATATACGCCGATACGGTAGAAATTTTAAGGGAAGAGGGCTATTACTTAAAAATAGTTTCCGACAGGATTGAGGAGTTTAGGGGGGAGGGTATATCGACTAAGGTTTCGGATTATGCGTATGAACCCGTAAAGTTTCCCAAAAAATGGGTTATTAGGTATATGGGCACCCTCGTAATTTTAAAGATTGACAGCATAAAAATCCTCTATTGACGAAACAAATACACCAGCCTTAAAATACAGAGTAATGATTGTATTAACTGTTTCGGCCGTTTCTTTTATGGTTAGATATGGTGGCAGTGGAAACGATGAGGCGTATGCAGGTGTAATAGCCCCGGATAGCGGATACGCCGCGGGCGGAATATGGATGAGTTATGGGACAAATGGGGATTTTGCATTCGTAAGGTTATCCCCAACGGGCAACATGATGTTTGCAAAACTCATAGGGACATCTGCGGAGGATAGGGCTTACGGTTTAACCGTATCGCCTTGGGGTTTGGCGGGAAGGACAACGAATGCCGGATACGACGCATTGGTTGTATCCCTTGACAACTCGGGAAACTTCCAATGGGCTAAGTATGTAGGAACATCTCTTGATGACTACCCATACTGGATAACCCGATCCTCGGATGGGAATGTGATCGCCGCGGGTTATTCCGTAGGTTTTGGAAATGCCGTATGGTTTTTCAAACTTGATGCATCCGGAAACCTTATATGGTCCAAAACATTGAACTATGCCGACCCATCAATGGTGAGAGAAATTAGAGAGGATGCAAACGGTAGGTTGATGCTTACAGGTAGGATTTCATCAGGGGGGAACATAGACGGCCTCGTTATAAGAACGGATAATGTGGGTAATCCCTTATGGTCTTTAAGGGTTGATATAGGAAATCAAGATTAGTTTTACTCCATATCCCAAACACCATCTGGGGATTATTGCGTAGGGGGATATACGGATGTTTCCGGAAATACCGACATAGTGGTTTTAAGGGTTGATACCCTCGGTAATATCAAATGGATAAAGTTAATAGGTGGGAGTTCAAACGATGAGGGTTTTGGAATCACATATTCCCCCGATGATGGATGCGTTGTGGTTGGTTATACCTTCTCGTATTCTCACGACGCCTTTGGTTTTGAGGACGCAATAATGGTAAAACTAAACAACAATGGTAACTTGGTATGGGCGAGGATATTCTGGGGAACAAACTTTGGGGATGTGGGTAACGATGTGGATATTGCGCCGGATGGGGGATATTTATCCGTTGGAAACAGTTATAAATTGGTTGGTTTTTCAACGAGGTCCGACTTTTTTGTGGTGAAAACCCTACCGGATGGAACGGTATGCTCCGGAAATTCCGCGGCAATAACTCCAAATATATGGACACCTCCTTACACGGTTGATAATACACTGCCAACATTGAACGATAGAACTTCATCTACAACTATAACCAATGCCCCGGTTAATGTGCAAAACATAAGTCCGGCTACTACCGCGAGTTGCACCCCATTGGGAGGGGATGATGAACTCTCAGTAGGCGAATCGTTTGAAAGGTCTTGCGGGAAGGTTTTAGGGGTTTATTCAGTTGATGGTAGGGTTTATAATTCCTTAAAGGAGGCTCCGAAGGGGATAATATTTGTAAAGATAAATAGAGGAGTTATCAAATACTTGAAGAGGTGAGATATATACTTATTCCTTTGATGAGGAATTACCAATTATACCAAATACGAGCAAAACCTTTTATGAAACCCCTTTGTTGTTGAAAACGGGGGTGGGATATTTACGGAAAGGATTGTAAAACCCTTAGGGGATTTTTTGAGGGGTTTAAAGGGAAGTTTAACCTTATGGGGTTTGGGGATATGGATGATGGGGAAATATCAAAACTTACGGGTTTGTGGATAGAAAAGGTAAAACTTATGAAGAATAGGATGTTTTCCGAACCGTTTGTAGGGGATTATGATGATGTTAAAAGGTTTTCCGAAGTTTGTAAGGAAAGCGGTTATAAGATCCTCAAAGGTGGGAGATTTTACCATTTGGTATGGGGTGGGCAGGATAAGGGGAAGGTCGTTAAAATTCTGATAAAACTTTATAGGGATACCTTCAAAGATGATTTAAGGAGTATAGGACTTGGGGATAGCGAAAACGACGAAGATATGTTGAAAGCGGTTGATATACCCATAATAATCCCAAATCCAAAAACCGGTTACGCGAATATAAATGTTGCAAACGATTTAAGGGTTAAGTGTATGGGTAGTAAGGGAAGGGTTTTGGGCTTAATGTATATTTAAAACCTTTTGGACAGAACCCCCACACACTCTAAAATATACTCCCCTTCCGAATTTGTTTATAACCCTTCCGGAAACATCGTAAGTTTTACACAAAGTATTCCGTTTTGGGTCTTTATCCAACTGAGGATATGCAAACCGGAGAATGCAAAGAGGGAGAATACATATTCCCCAGAAACTTTTACTGTAATATGCCATCGTGTCAAAGGTTGGGAGGCTTAGGGTGAATATTCCACCGTTTGGGGTTTGCACAAAAAGGTAGTTGTAAATGTTATAAAAGGCCTGCCCAATAATTCCCGTATCAATTTCAACGGGTGAATAGGGGTTTGATATTGATATTACCTTACTACCCGCAAAAACTAATGTATACTTAACCACAATACCACCACCAGAAACCCCACCGATTTTTGTATCGCCTGTCGCCAAAAGTAGGTTTCCATTGGTTAAAACATCCTTGGATTAGACGGGGTTGAAAAATCAATTATGCACAAACCTTTAAATGTGGAAGCGTATATTAAATTACCGTTTATATCAAAGGTCGATAATAGGAAATTTGGGATATATTCCGATAGAATGAAACCCGAAAATATCTTCAATTTAACCGCATTGTCTAAATACCCGTATAAAACCGTAGTATCCGCAAAAATCTTTGCGGAAACGATGTAAGGGTATGGAAGTGTTCAAAGGTTTTTACACTGTCAATCATCGGATATAACGGGTTTGATATGTCTATATAGATTATCGTATCACTGTTATCCACAACTGCAAGCATTTTGTTGCCGTATGCGTCCAAATGGCTAAAAAGTGGTAATAGTATCTCGCTTTCAGATGTTGAAGTTATGTCATAAACCTTTAACTTATTGGTTGAGCCGTAATATGCGGAGATAAAGAGGTTTTTACAACCATTCCGAGATGTATATACCTTATGTACGCTATCTCCCACAACTATTGTGGTATCGCCGTATATATGAACCTTTAATGCGGGTGAGGGTATAGTGTGTACTAAGAATACATAACCGTCTTTAATCCCTATATCCCTGCTAAAACCACAATAATCCGACACTACGGCTACTGGCCGGGGATT
>CAYRSH010000005.1:32326-39004 GCA_964426895.1 uncultured bacterium | reverse complement strand
CCCCTCGTGTGTATTATTTATTCCACCGCCTAAGGGCACGAGTGCTATATTGGAGTTCGCATACAAGGCCCCCTTATATGTGTATGTCCCAAAGGGGTATGCCCATATAAACAACTACCCCTAAGAAAGCCAAAAGCATAGTTGAATATTATACAACGGTATAATTTCCGCTTATGTTTTACACGAGCGCATATCTCAATTTATCGCCGGATGATAGGGCGGACAGACCCCCAAGGTTCATAGTAAGGTTTAAAACACTTGTAAAGAGGTTTAAAGGGTTTGTAAAGGAGAAAAGTTTGGATGAAAGGGAATTTGAGGGGGTTTACGAGGACTTTGACAGAATAGAGGATTTCCTATCCAACCCCAAAAACTTGGAAAGCGAAGAGGGTATCCCGGTTAGGGGAATAGCAATATTCTCAAACAGTCGGGAAGGATATTGGGAAGTTGTCCAACTGCCCTATGTTATACGCAACAGTTTGGTAGTAGATATAGAGCCTTATAAAAGGGGCGTTTTGGCCGTTGAAACCGAATTCGGTAAAAACCTCGTCGTTGATTTTGGTAAAAAACACTTTTATGCTTATATGTTAGAACCATATAAGTTAAGAACCATAGCCGAAACCCCCGACTTTGCCCAATGGGCCGAAAGACCAGCAACCTTTAAATATGCCGCCGGAAACATCCCCGCTTATAGGACAACGGGTACGAAAAACTTTGAAATGTTAAAGATGGAGGAGGAAAGCAAGATTGCCAAGTTTGTCGCAAATGAAATATTTGAGATATACAAAAGGGAAAGGTTTGATAACCTCTTTTTATCCTCTCCGGATAAGAAATTAATCCCAATGATGGTATCTTACCTCCACACATATGTTAAGCACACTTATAGGGGGGAACTTGAACTTTCGCATCCCACAAACAAAAATGAGGTTTATAATGTCCTGCTGGATAAAATAACACAGATGGATAGGGAGGAGGAAAGCCAATTGGCATCAAGGTTTGAGGAGATGTTAGCCCTTGAAATGGCGGTTAAGGGATTACAACCGGCTATTGACATGGCCCTTTTGGGAAATGTTGAAATATTGATCATAGATGTTGATTTTTCAAAGGAAGGTTTTATATGCCATCCGAGTGGATATTATGGGGTATTTGGGGAATGTCCGGGTGCATCCGATAGGGTTGTTTTAACCCCCGATATAACAAACAAACTCATAGAGCATGTTTTAAGCCTTGGTGGAAGGGTTGAAATAGCAAATACTGATAGGTTGAGAAACGCGATTTCCGGATCCGTAGGAGCCATACTGAGATGGAAAATTGAGGCAAAGGTTTAGTTTTGTTTTAATGTCGTTATTAATATTGGGGTGCGGGAAAAAGGTGAATCCCCCGGGAAAGGGGGAATTTAACCCACCAAAAATTATACTGTTTTCCCCAAACCTTGGCGATACATTAAATGGGAGTTTTAATTTAACACTTAACGCAACGGATTCTTCCGGTATTTACAAGGTTGAAGTTTATAGGAGGGGGAATATATTGGGTGTTTTCAGCGTTAGGGGTAGGGATATAAGCTTTGATACAACGGTTAATATTCCGGATGAAGGGGAGGATTTCTTTTCCGACACCTTAGAGGTTAAGGTTTATGACAGGTGGGATAATGCGAATTCCGTAAAAGTGGAGGTTTTTACAAAGAGGAAACCGCCGAAGAAACCCGAAAAAGGAGGTGATAAAAATGATAAGGGGACTGGAAATGAGGGTGGGGAGAATAATAGAGGCCAAACCCCACCCAAAAGCCCGTAAGCCCGCGTATATTTTAAAAATTGATTTTGGGGAGTATGGGGTTAAAACATCTTCCGCCCAGATAACGGACCTATACAAACCGGAGGATTTGGTGGGTAGGTTGGTAATATGCGCCACAAACCTTGAACCTAAAAACATCGCCGGGGTAATATCCGAGGTTTTGGTTCTTGGGGTACCGGATGAAAGGGGAAGGGTTGTATTAATAAAGCCCGATAGGGAAGTGCCCTTGGGTGGGGAGGTTTTTTAATGTTAAAAAGGGCAGTCTATCCGGGGACATTTGACCCCTTTACTCTCGGGCATTTGGATATAGTTGAAAGGGCAACGAGGATTTTTGATAAGGTAATAATAGGCGTGGCAAACCCAAGACACAAAGAACCACTACTACCCTTGGATGTCAGGAAAAGGTTAATTGAAGAAAGCGTTAAACATTTGAAAAATGTTGAGGTTTTGGAGTTTGAGGGTTTGTTGGTGGATTTCCTTAAAAAAATAGGGGTAAAAACCGTTATAAGGGGTTTAAGGGCGGTATCCGATTACGAATACGAGTTAAAAATGGCCTGGATAAACAAAAAACTTTATGAAGATATGGAAACCATATTCCTTTTATCCTCCGAGCAGTTTGCATATTTGTCCTCATCCTTTGTAAAAGAAATTTTTTCCCTTGGCGGGGATATAAGGCCGTTTGTCCCAAAGGTTGTGGCGGATTATTTGGAAAGCCTCAGGAAGGATTTAAACTAAGAACCCATTTTCTTCAAAAGGATTTCCGCAACAATATCGGCCAAGTCGTTTATATAGATATCCGCCATTTCCTCCCTTTTATCGTTTTCCATCTCCTTTATTTCCTTTCCGATATTCAAAATGTCCTCGCTCAACCCGTCGTATTCCCTTAAATACTCGTAAAGGAAAAGGTGGGCATCCTTTTTCACCATAACCTCTACGGCATCCAAAACTTGCCTATGAGGTGTCCCCTCCCAAATGGGCAAAATCATAGCCTCCCTTAAAAGCCTTTCAACGGGATATTCCGCTAAAACTCCCATACCCCCATTAACCTCCATCGCCCATTTCGATGTTTGGACAGCCAATTCAGCCGTCCAGAACTTGGACAAGTGGGCTAAAAGCCTAAACATATGGTAATCGTGCGAGTAAGTAGGCTTTTCAAGGTAAACCTTATCCAAGAGTTTGGCGGATTCAAAAGCCAAAGCAAAGGCTTTTTTAAGTTTTTCGTAATTATCCAAGATTTGCCTTTTCATTAAGGGGTGATCAATCACATATTTTCCAAAGGCAAACCTTTTACTCGCAAACTCGTAAGCTTCATATATAGCCCTATGCATTAGGGCAACACTCCCGACGCTGTTGGCGACCCTTGAAATGTTCAGAACTTCCAGAATTAAGTAAATCCCTACATCTTCACTACCCAAAAGGTACGCCTCTGAATCCTTTAATTCCACCTCACCCGTGGGGACAGACCTCGTCCCAATCTTATCCTTTAACCTCCTAACAAAATAGTTTATTTCGCCGTTTTCCTTATACTTTGGCAGTAAAAATAAAGCCAAACTCCTAACACCTTTTGGTTTTCCCTTTATTCTGGCGGCAACAACCGCCAATTCCGCGCCTACATTACTCGCAAAGTATTTTTCACCGTTTAAAATCCACTTTCCGTTCTTAAACTCCGCTATTGTCTCAACCGTATTACCCAAATCCGAACCCCCTTTTACCTCCGTCATCCAAGTTGCACCCTGCCAAACCTCCCGGTTTTTTTTAAGCATAGGGGGTAAATATTTATCCCTTACTTCCTTTGGTGCATATTTGCTAATCGGCACAGCCGTTGATAAGGAAACCGTATAAGGGCAGTACAAACCCGGATCAAAGAATGAGGTTATATATCCCATTATGAAAAAGGGCATAATGCTGTTTTTTTCAAACACATCGGCAACTATTCCATACTCATATCCCTTATAAAGCATATCCCAATACTCCTTAGGATAAAGGATTTCATCAATCCTATTGCCAAACCTATCAAACATCCTTAAATGGGGAGTTCCGAGTCTATCAACCATATACGAAATCTTATAACCCTCCTCAAACCACCAACTTTCGTATTCTTTCACCTTAGTATCAACATCAAAACCGAACTCCTCTAACAATTCGGAAGGCTTAGTCTTGATCATAAGTTTGTATTCTAAGCCCGTATGTCAATCCGGTTTATTTGCTTTTTGCAAACTAATGGGAGTTTTCTTTACATAGTTTTTTCAACCTTTCCCTTATTTCCTTTTCATACCCCACATCCGAAGGCTCGTAATATTTGGACTTTTCCTTTATAACCCTTTGGGTATAGTTTGATATTTTCCGGGATTTCTGCATTCGGATGATTTTTGAAATCCTTTTCGGCCCTTTGTAAAGCCTTATAAGAGGCGTTGCTCTTTCAATCTCCACGGCCTTAAACCCTTCAACCGCAAAGATTAGGGCCAAAGGATCCGCATTCCCTATATCTTCGGAAGCCAAGATAACCATTCTACGCATTATATATTTGGGGTCTTCTCCCTTTTCCAAAAGCCTTACTAAATAATATAAAGTGGCATCCAGATCACCACCCCTTACACTCTTTATTAGAGCGGATATTAAATCATACCTATCCCTTAATGAGAATTTATAACCCGTTCCCGCTAAGTTCTAAATATCCTTTAAGGTAATCGTATTTTTTATAACAACCCTCGCATCACCGTTTGCAACTTCAATTAAAAAATCCCTTGCATCTTTCTCAATCTTTATACCCAATGCACTTTCAACCCTTTGGATAATGCTTTCAATTTCGTATTTATTTAGCGGATACAGTCTAAAAACCCTACACCTTGAAATTAAGGGAGGTATTATTTCGTAAGTGGGGTTCTCGGTGGTAGTCCCTATAAGGATAATATATCCGCTTTCAATGGGTTCAAGGAGGGCGGATTGCTGGGATTTGTTGTAATACCGTGGGTTTCTTGTAAAGTTTATACTCATTTATTGCCTTATTTATTATCTCCTTTAACTCTTTAACACTGGAAAGCGTAGCGTTGAGGCGGAAAACCTTTAAATCCATCCCTTCGGCAAAGGCATAAGCATATGTTTAAAACCCTTTTACACTATTTCTTTTAAATTTTTAGGTTGTTCATTCAACACAAAAACCAAAATCGCCTTTACCTATGTCATCCTTTAAGTTCTGTAATGGTATTATTACCGTTCCCCTTTCACCGGTCATCCTTTCCACCCTTTTGGGGATACCCAACCTTCCGTATATATGCCCATAACCCACTATTACCACAACCTTTGCATCTTTGTTTTCCTTAATAAACCTTGAAATCGCGTAAGCCATACCCTCATCCCAAGCCAGCATAACCTTTAACATTTCATTAAACCTCTCCTGCGCACCTTCATGTCCCCCTATGGCCTTTTTAAAGTATTCAATATAAGCGCTATCGGGTTCTTCAAGGTCCGGGGGTAAATATTTTGTCTTCCTCATATGCTCATAGGACATAGTTTTAACCTTCTTCCTGAAATCCGTTGGTATGTTTATGGCCAACATCTTTAACTTGTTTTTTCTCGCAAAATTCCAAATATCCCTATAAAGGGAGATATCCATATTCCAATTCTTATGCCATTCTGTCAAATAAAGCATTTCAACTTCTGATATTTTTCCTTCAACGAATTCGTCAAGGTATTTTTGATAAGGCTGTTGAAACATTTCAAACGCAACGGCCACTTTAAACCCCTTTTTTACAAGCGATTCTATAATCCTTAACTGCAAATCGTGTATTTTCTTGTTATTGTGGATTTCTCCAACATAAACCACTCTGCCCTTGGAAATACTTTCAATGAGGGAATCCCAAGAAACCCTTTCGCCTGAAACAAGATTAAAAAAACACAAATTCATTCTTCTTTTCGCAATATAAACTTTACGGCTTCATCCAAATCGTCAAAGGATTTTAAAACCGCCCTAAAACCCATAATCTTATAAACCCTCTTAACCTGCCCGCTCATATTACAAAGGACTAAATTCCCCATATGTTCCCTTGATTTTTTTAACGCATAGGATAACGCACCCCAACCGGAAGAACTGACAAAATTAACACCGGAGAGGTCTATTATAAAGTTTTTAACCCCTTCCTCAATCTTCTTATTAAACTCTTCTAAAAACTCCGGCGAGGAATATGTATCAAGTTCCCCTTTTAGATGCAAAATTACCGTATCTTGACTATTTCCGACCTTTTCCTCATCTATGATGATGGGCATGAGGGTGGTATTATAAGGTGGGGATATTTACCGCAAACTGTCCAAGGCTTCGTATGTATCTTTAAAGGTTTTAAAAACCTTATCAAAGGACATTACATGAAAAACCTTTGCCGGTTGTCCGTTTAAACCACAAATATAAACATCACCACCGTTTTCCCGTGCGTGTTTTAATATTGTTATCAATGCACCCCATACAGCAGATGGTATATAAACCGTTTCCGATAAATCCACTATAAAATGTTTTATACCCTCCCGCATCTTGTCGTCAAAATATACTATTAGGGGTTCCCTATCTTCGGTATCAAACTCCCCCAAAAGGCGAACAACCCCTATACTGTCCTCTTTTCTAAACTTTACCTTTTCGCCTATATCCTTCATAGTCAGATATTATATACCCGTAAAATTCACCTCCCTTATAATGTTAAGTTGCAGTAATTTTGATTTATGGAATTATACCCGCAGGTGTTTGGGAGAATATAAGTTCCAAATACTTAAAAGATCTCACCCATAAAACGGTATCAAACACAAATTCTCTTAGTGCCGATATCCAGAAATGCTGCATTTATTCTGAATATAGGGGATGTACCCGCCGAAACCCTACGCATAACCGGCAATTGGTATCATGAA